>JBCCFQ010000691.1:0-2688 GCA_039029655.1 Pseudomonadota bacterium
GGTTGGGGCAGTGCACCAGGGGCGCCAAGTGTATGTTGGTGGCTCGCGGCTGCAGTACTACACCCCCCGCGAAAATGCAATGCAGGTGATGACGTACGATGCAGGCGTAGGGGTAAAATCTGGGCGTAAATCACTGAAAATCAGGCTCTATACCGGTTGATCTTTGTTTGCCTTTTGTTTGTTTGATCTTGCTGTGATCTGATCTGGTATGCCTTGTTGTATGTTGTTTTATATGCTGAGCGAGTAGGAAGGGCTTGTATTTGTTAGGTTGCAGAACGTATTAGTTTGCAAATAGTTTCACAGATAGTATAAATGTTGGTTTGTTTGCCGTTTGGGTTAGTTTATGTTTGCAGTTTGTCGTTTTTCAGGGAGAGGTGGGGCCCACAGGACAGCTTGCAGAATTGAACGACTTGGGATAGATCGCAATGAGGACAGGACGTTAAAAGCTTGGATTTGGTAAAATAAGTGCACGTCCTCGATGCATGCCCCACGGGCAACTTGTTAGCTTCTGAGTTCTGACGGGCCGTACTGCTCGTTGTGGCCACGTAAGATCCCTCGGCAGGCTAGCTTGTCAGCAGTTCTCCAACCCGGGATTTAATCACCAACCCTGCGCATGCCAGTTTGTAGCGTTGCTGGGAATCTACGCTAATTGATTGATTACCGGAAGGTTTGGATGGAAAAGCGCTCCCAGCGCAGACCTAATTGCATGCCCTTTTATTTTTAGACGAAGCTGGTTTCATTGCTGGGTCCAGTGTGGGGGAATGCCATCAGGGTGGGTTCATCTCGCTACATGGTTGGAGGTATCTATCTATCTATGCCCATTGCTCACCTATGCCAATAAGCATACACTGCCTTTCACGGTTGGCTGCCAGGACAACAAACAACGGCATGTGTCACCCCATCCTTCAGGCTACTTTGAAGCACACACACCAAGCAGCACATTTCATATTTGGTGTGCTACCATGTACCCCACAACCTTCACCGTCACCACCGACGGAACGGCATCGGAGAACTGCGTCTGTCTCCAGAAATAGCGCGCCATCGTGCGAAAGTCAGACGGATCCAGATTCCCCACCCGGATAGCGGCTTCGTTAATGTTTACGAACTGCGAGGGCAGATCGGCAAAACTAAGGACGTGCTTCTCGATGTGAGCCGTGACTTCTCGGCTCAACCGCATCGCGAGTGACTCTACTGTTTTTTGACCGTTACGCCAGGAAAAGTACCCTGTCAGCCCGACAGCGATCGCGATCTGCAGCAAGCTCGGCACGATCAAGACGAAGCGCAAGGGAAACTGTCGCGAGCTACCAGTGCCGCGCCTGTCTGAAGAAGGTCGATCTGCGTGACTGTCGCTCATGCCCCCTGCTATGCCGTCTCACCGACACACCTTGCTCTTTGATTGTCACCAATACTAGATCGGCATGCCGAACACTGATGCGAATTCGTCAATATGAGTTTGAGAGCGATTGCGCGCTCTCGTAACATCGCTGCCAGGATTGGGTCAATCTTCAGCGTCGTCTTCCGCGTCAGCAGGGGTGGGGGCAATGGAATTTGCCGATACGGAAGCTCCAGCATCCATCTTCGATCTCACTTGAGCTTCGATTTCGGCTTTGATATCTGGGTTGGTCTTTAAGTACTGAATGACGTTATCGCGGCCTTGTGCGACGTTCTCATCCTTGTAGCTATACCAAGAGCCTTTTCGCTTGAGAAATCCTGTTTCTTCTGCTAGGTCGACCAAGCAACCAATGTTGGAAATTCCTTCGCCGAAGATAATGTCGAATTCGGCCCGGCGGAAGGGAGGCGCGACTTTATTCTTGGCTACTTTGACACGAGCGCGATTGCCATATTCCTCTGTTCCCTTTTTCAGGGTTTGAATGCGACGAATGTCGAGACGTACTGAGGCGTAGAATTTGAGCGCGTTGCCGCCTGTGGTTACTTCTTGTGGCCCGTACCCCATGCCGCCAATCTTGGAGCGCAGTTGATTGAGAAAGATCACCATGCAGCCAGTTTTGCTGATATTTCCCGTGATCTTGCGCATAGCTTTGCTCATCAACCGGGCCTGTAATCCCACCTGAGCGTCCCCCATTTCACCTTCAATCTCTGCTCGCGGCACCAACGCGGCTACCGAGTCAACGACTACGACGTCTACCGCTGCCGATCGCACTAGCTGATCGACAATCTCCAAACCCGATTCGCCGGTATCCGGTTGGGCAATGAGCAAATTTTCAATATCCACACCCAACGCAGCTGCATAGGTGGGGTCGAGAGCGTGTTCGGCATCCACAAACGCAGCAATTCCGCCCTCGCGCTGCATCTCGGCAACGGCGTGCAGAGCCAGCGTCGTTTTTCCAGATGACTCGGGACCGTAGATTTCAATCACGCGACCGTTGGGCAAACCACCACCGAGGGCGAGATCGAGGGTAAGTGCGCCACTGGAGACGGTTTCGACTTTCATGCGGGCAGCATCGCCCAGACGCATGATTGCCCCCTTACCGAAGTTCCGTTCGATCTGGCCGAGAACAGTATCGAGCGCTTTCTGTTTGGCCGGGTCGATCGCTGGGTCGGGTTGCGCGGCTTTTGCACCAGCAGGCTTAGATTTCGCCGTTGCTTCGACTGCTGCGGTTTTTGCTGCATCCAGGATTCTACCGTATTGGATAGCTTACATAATTTGTTGGAAGACCCCATTGAACA
>JBCCFQ010000692.1:0-2676 GCA_039029655.1 Pseudomonadota bacterium
ATGCAAACTGGAAGCGGGCGAGCTACGCCGCCACAGGGGCCGGGAGGTTAGCCCGGGCCCACCCATCACGGTCCCCCCTAGCTGCAGTTCACCATGTTTGTCACTCGCTAAACCACCTTCAAATCCACGTCCGATACAGTATTATACTTTATAGTATTTCACTCAGAGACCCCCGTTCAGTCGTTCAGATTTCACATTGAAATTTTGTGAAATTTTGTAGTGGATCTCGCACCACTCTCTCTCGGAGACGTTTGTTGGGACTGAAAGTAAGCTCAGCATGCAGATCAAACCACATGACGTAACAGTCGTTTGTCAACGTGTCAATCAGGTCAATGCGGTGCGCTGCATGCCCTATGCACCGTACAAACACCTGGTCACTGACTCACTGTCACCGTACTGTCAGTGCTGCAATTACACAATGTCTCACTGACTTCATTGTTCTACTTACAACTGTAGAGAGAGTGTAGTGCTTTGCTCACGCTCGTTTTCAAAGTGGGTGTTGCTGGTAGAGATCGATGTAGTCAGTATCCAGGCGCTTCAGGCTGGCTTCTACCGCACTCATAATGTATTGCCGCGAAGCACCGCCTCGCAGCGGTCCGTCACCAAGCGGGATGGCAAACTTCGTAGCGATAATAATCTGGCTGCGGTCCATGCCTTTGACAGCCCGACCGAGGAATTCTTCGCTTTTCGTGCCACCATAAGCATCAGCAGTATCAAAAAAATTAATTCCGTGGTCCAGCGCCGCATGAATGACAGCCTGGCTTTGTACTTCATCGCAACGCATGCCAAAATTATTGCATCCCAGTCCGACAACCGAGACTTTCAGCCCCGTTTGCCCTAACCGTCGATATTCCATTAGGCCACCTCTGCCATTGGGCGTTCAAATAGTTTTTCCGCAGCCAACATCATTGTTAGCACCGTCGCGTCATCCCGTTGACGCCCAATGAACTGTAAGGCGACAGGCATGCCATCCTTGGTCATGCCGACGGGCACCACACCGGCTGGATTGCGGGTCATGTTGATGCCATAGGTAAAACCTACCCAGCCCGGCGTTTCCTCACCGTTCACAAAGCCGCCACCGGTCACGCCTGGCGTATGGCCACTTACTGCGGGGGTAATGATAATGGGGGCTTCGGCAAAAGTTTTTTCCAAGGCATAATTCAGCGTATGGCAAGCATCAATCGCGTTGGCATACTGCACGCCTGTGACATTCATTCCCATCTCGATTTGTGGTCGCAAGCCAGGGTCGATTTTTTCCCAGTCTGCGGTACCAATCAAATCGCCTTGGGCGCGTGCACGGGCTGAAGTCCAAAATGCCAGCCATTCCATCACGGGATCTTTTTCCCAGATTGCATCCCGCACAACCACATTTGTCCCCTGACTTGCGATACGCTGTATAGCCTGCTCGCAGATTTCCGCAATTTCCGTATCGACATTGGCAAACCCCATCGTGGGTGACCAAATCACTTGGTAAGGCGCTGAGGCCTCTATTACTGAGCTTTCAAGTGAAGCCTCATACCCCGGCAGGCCAAAAATATCTGTTTGGTCATCGCCCATGCAGGCATCCAGAGCAACCAGTGTTTCTGCGGTAGTATTGGCCATTGGGCCTTTTACAGTCAAAATCCCTGAACCAGTCGGACGCACCCCACCACAAGGCACCCGGCCTTGTGAAGTTTTGATCCCGGACAGTCCACATACGGCACTGGGAATACGAATCGAGCCGCCGCCATCGGAGCCGGTCCCTAAAGGAATCATACCCGCGGCCAAGGCAGCGCTTGTGCCGCCAGAAGAACCGCCAGGGGTGCGGTCCGTATTAAATGGGTTGCGTGATGGACCAAAAGGAATATTATCGGTTTGGCCTTTGTAACCAAATTCTGGAGTATTAGTTTTTCCAAGAACAATACAGCCGGCGGCACATAGCCGGGATACCAAAATAGAGTCCCCAGTTGCAGCTTCATCGTCCACATGCAATGCTGAACCGTAGGTCGTAACATAATCTGCCGCGTCTTCTAAGTCTTTCACGCCCAGTGGTACACCCGCTAATGGGCCTGGGTCACCGCCAGAGGCTATTTTGTCATCAAGTCGTTGTGCCGCTGCTAGTGCAAGTTCAGGTTGGACCGAACAAAATGCGTTATAAATAGGGTTCAGGCGTTCAATATTGTCCAGTGCTGCTTGCGTAACCTCTGCCGCAGACAGCTCACGGCTCTTGACCTTGGCGGCAATCTCTTGCACGGTAGTTTTTCTGAAATCCATGAACGGTGCCTCCGAATATATATGAGTGTAGGTACTGCTTGAACCTGGCAGCAGTATGAAAAGCCTAGAGCATTTTTAGTTTAACTTTGGACAGCCAACATTCTTAGGGTGGTGTAGAGCGTTAGCGAAACCCACCATCTTGTATCCAGTCTTGGAATAAAAAAGCTCTAGTGCATTGTAAACAACTACCAAACCTGACGAAACCTTCAGCCTGTAACTCCAGCTTTCTTGATTTAAGTCACGAATAACCACCTGTTTGATATTTAAGCTAGAAGCCTCTTAATCAGGAGCTTAATGAGCCATGTTTTATCGCAATGTCATCATACTTATCGTGTTATTTTTAGCTGCGTGTCAGACCCCGCTTAAAGGTATCGGCACTAACGTTGAAAAGCGGCCAGACACAGCTAGCCATAAAACCTTTAC
>JBCCFQ010000693.1:0-2666 GCA_039029655.1 Pseudomonadota bacterium
GATCAGAGTAAGTGCGATGGCTGGGGGGCCGTCGGGAGAATTGGGAGAGTTGGGGTACCAGCGCTTTTGGGGAGTGAGCAGCGTTTATGAAAACCGCATTAAAAATTGTGCCTACTGGTGTTGCAGAAATCGAATATCAAGCCGCATCCATCGACATATGGAACACCAAATATTGCCTTAAATCTAAAGGTGGTGTTGATTTAGACAAAGATATCGACGGGACCTATCGGCGGGTCGCCAAGGCGCTTTCCGACGTCGAAGAGCCAGACAAGCGAGAGTATTGGTACGAGAATTTCCTGTGGGCATTGCGACGGGGTGCCATTCCGGCGGGTCGTATTATTTCCAATGCCGGTGCCCAAGCCCACAAACCAGCCACGTCTACTATCAACTGTACGGTGTCGGGCTCGGTTCGAGACTCCATGGACGATATTCTGGACAAAGTTCATGAGGCTGGGCTGACCCTAAAAGCGGGTTGCGGTATTGGCTACGAATTCTCCACCCTAAGACCAAAAGGTGCATATGTGTCTGGGGCCGGTGCCTATACCTCTGGTCCACTGTCCTTTATGGATATCTACGACAAGATGTGTTTTACGGTATCTTCCGCCGGGGGTCGACGAGGCGCTCAGATGGGTACCTTTGAAGTAGGTCACCCTGATGTCATGGAGTTCATCCGTGCTAAGCGTGAAGACGGTCGACTACGCCAATTTAATCTGTCCCTTCTCATTACCGATGAGTTCATGAATGCGGTGAAGAATGATCAATCGTGGAAGCTTGCCTTCCCATTGACGGAAAAAGAAGTGGAGCAAGAAGGCGTTGACCTCAATAACGAAGAGCAAGTGATTTGGCGAGAATGGCCCATCACCGGTGGTTACGTGCAAGACGAGAGTGGTTTAGTCGCCTGTAAGGTTTATAAGACCGTGCCTGCCCGTCGTGTTTGGGACGTAATCATGTCTTCAACCTACGACTTTGCCGAGCCAGGGTTTGTTCTGATCGACAAAGTCAATGAGATGAACAACAACTGGTTCACAGAGAATATTCGCGCCACAAACCCCTGTGGTGAGCAGCCCTTACCTCCCTATGGGTCATGTCTGCTAGGTTCTGTGAATTTGACCAAGTTTGTTGTCAATCCATTTACAGAAGAAGCGACCTTTGATTGGGAGGAGTTTCGCAAAGTGGTGGCAGTGTTTACCCGTATGTTGGACAACGTGGTGGAAATCAATGGACTGCCATTGCCTGAACAACGTAATGAGATTTTGCGTAAACGTCGTCACGGCATGGGTTTCACGGGTCTTGGCTCCACCATCACCATGTTGCGTATGAAGTACGGCAAAAAAGCATCGGTGGAATTCACCGAACAAGTCTCCCGAGAACTGGCCATGGCTGGTTGGGAAGCGGCCTTGGATCTGGCTAAAGAAAAAGGGCCGGCGCCCATCATGAACGAAGAGTTCACCATCACCAAAGAGATGTTGAGAAAACGTCCAGAGATGGCCAATGATGGATGGCGTGTGGGCGGCAAAATCGCCGGTAGAATTTTGCATGCCAAGTACTCTAATTATATGAGGCGCGTTGCCCAAGTGAATCCTGATTTGGTGGACGAACTGGCGGAAGTGGGTGGTCGATTTACCCATCACAGTTCAATAGCACCAACGGGTACTATTTCTTTGTCTTTAGCAAACAATGCCAGTAATGGTATTGAGCCGAGTTTTGCCCATCACTATTTCCGAAACGTGATCCGAGAAGGCAAAAAGACTAAGGAAAAAGTGGATGTATTTTCTTATGAGCTTTTGGCGTATCGATCTTTGGTTAATCCCGATGCCATGCCAGATTCGGAAGAGGCGGAAACCGCGTTACCAGAATATTTCATTGCCGCAGACGATGTAACGCCCCGTCAACACGTAGACATACAGGCTGCGGCACAACATTGGATTGATTCGTCTATCTCTAAAACAGCGAATATCCCAACGGATTTTCCCTATGAAGAGTTTAAAGACATCTATTTATACGCTTATGAGCAAGGGTTAAAAGGCTGTACAACATTCCGATTTAACCCAGAGGCGTTCCAAGGCGTTTTGGTGAAAGAGAAAGACCTCAAAAACACAACCTACAAGTTCACTCTGGATGATGGCACCAGTGTCGAAGTTAAGGGCGACGAAGAGATCGAATATGATGGCGAGACCCATACGGCTGCCAATTTGTTTGATGCTCTCAAGGAAGGTTATTACGGCAAGTTCTAGGAGCGTTAAGTTCTTAAAGAATAAACCGACACAGATTGGTGAGAAGTATGACGATTAGAATCGAAAAAAAGATAGTTGGTTATCAAGTAGAGTCCGACGAAGCAGATCCAGCAACAGAAAATGCACCGCCTATTCCAAATATTTTGAAAAAGGAAAAGGTGCGTGAAGAAGACAATGTCATTCACATGCATGAGAAGGTGGAGCGACCAGAAGTCCTGATTGGCTCTACTTATAAAGTGAAGACTCCGGTTTCCGATCACGCCATGTATGTGACCATTAATGACATCGTGCTGAACCAGGGAACACCGTTTGAATCTCGACGACCCTTTGAGATGTTTATTAACTCGAAGAATCTGGATCACTATCAGTGGATCGTGGCCTTGACCCGGATTATGTCGGCGGTGTTCCGTAAGGGTGGCGATGTGACCTTCC
>JBCCFQ010000694.1:0-2662 GCA_039029655.1 Pseudomonadota bacterium
ACAAGAACAATATCTTACCTCTTGGATCATTGTGATGTTAGTTGGTACTGAAAGGCAAGTAAACATTCATCGGACAATGTCAAGTCTTACAATGCTTGTGCACGAGAATGGCCTGTCAGTACGAATTTAATGCTAGTAGCCCTGTAACTTATGGAAATCACTGAGGTGTGGAGTATTGGGCCACTAGGCCACAAGTGCGAGCTCATTTCATACTGATTACTGACTGACTTTGCATACCCCACAGTTCTTGGTATAAGATGAGACGTGCTTTGCAGTGGGGTTTGGTCTGCTGTGACATTGGGATCTACAGGGAGTGTCATAGGATGGGGCCTGGGAGGTTTGATAGTTCAGGCCTTGCCTTGTTGGTATGTGGGTGTTTTTGCTGCTTTCCCGCCAGGGATTGAGCCCAAACGTGCCTCTTAGACTCCCTATCTTGGGGAGGGGCCGCCTCAGGGGTTTGGCTAGCCATCTGGTTACCGTTGGGGAGGGCTTGGATGTTGGGTTAACCACTATGAATGAATGAATAGCAAAACTATTCGACACCTACCACACAACAAAGCCATGAAATAGGGCAACCTTTCGAGAACTGACTCAAGAAGCAACTTGGGCACATTGGTGCTTGATCCCAAACGAATTAGTCCAGGTGTTGGCCTTGGCCTGTTTTCAGAGCAAGTTTTGTTAGGGACACCACCTGGCTTATGCCAGGAATTAAACTGGAAGTTGAGTTAGTCTAAGGTGCTGGCGGTTCGGCTAAGTAGACTCTCGAATGCGCACCCTGGCCGATTAGACGGACAAATTTGTAGCTGTCTTCGTCTTTAACCGTATTACCTTCAATGAGCATGAATTTGTCGACGATATCGCGGTCATGCTCGAATTTAGAACTCTGTATCGTGTTCAGTTCAGATACTTCAGTACCACTTATCCCAACGCTTGCAAGAATGCCCTTGATCGAACCGGCATTCAGATCGTCTTTAAGGAGGTAGCTAGTGTTATCTAGTTCTTCAACTTTAGATTCCACGAAGGAATCTTTTTCATCGGTCAATAGCAGAGTTGCTGGTAACGTCGCACCAATTGACAGTACCGCGATCCATGCCAAGCCGCTTTCGCTGCCACCAAGTCTATCTTCGATGATAAGTAGATCGTATAAAGACCAGTCAAAGTCTGCGCCCGGTTTGTCTTCTTGGGTGACATCGAGCTCGGTGACTTCCACTGACGGAATAACCTCAGCTAACATCCGGCGGATGCTGGCCATATATTCCTTTGAATCGTTAATGATGATGACGCGCATTCAGACTGCTACTTTGCTGATGTTGAAATTTAAGACGAAAAATCTAGTCGGGTTTCTCCCCCAAACCCCACCGAAGTATAGGTCGGGATTCAGGTGTTCGCTGCCTGATGAGGGGCAGTGGATTGCAATGTCGGTTCCCACGTGCGAATTTGTGACGCAGTCGAAATTCCGACGCCACGCGCCACTAGAAATGTCAGAAGATTGACTGTATGAGCGCTTATCTCGGGTTATTTTTCAGTGCCTTTCTCGCCTCGACATTTTTGCCGGCATTTTCCGAGGTGACCCTTGGGGCTCTGTTGGTGCAGGGACATTCGCCTTGGCCGCTTTGGTTAGTCGCCACCAGCGGCAACACACTCGGAGCCTGTGTAAATTGGGCGCTGGGGGTTTATTGTCGAAGTTTCGAAAACCATCCGCGTTTTCCGATAAGAGCCGACAAAATTGAGCGTGCCGGGGCGTTATTCAATCGCTATGGAAAATGGAGCTTATTGTTTGCCTGGCTCCCCATCGTGGGCGACCCATTGACTTTCATCGCCGGCACTACTCGCCTCAAATTTGTTTGGTTCGTCGCTCTCGTGGGTACGGGTAAAGGCGCTCGTTACGCGGTGCTAATTCTGCTCGCGCAAACAATTTTGGAATAAAACCAGGTTAATTTTAATAGTTCGATCGATACCCTCCGTTCGTAGGTGGCGAGTATTGAGGATCGGGAGAAGTTGGCGGTGAAATTTCTTGGTGGTCGTGCTCGATCTGATCGCCCTGTTGATAACTGGGACCAAGATTAGGGCCGATTTGTTCCACCGGCTCGGTAGACGCGGTTTCAGTTTTACTGCATCCACTTCCATCGGCCGCGCAAAAAGCACTTTCGTTTGGATGGACTTCAAGCTCTGAATCACCCGATGTGATCGTTAAAACACCATCGTAGGTAGTTAAGTAGGTCCCGTCTAATCGCCCGCGACACGATCGATCCACGCAGCTTGTAATCTGTCCGCTCGAACCGCGCACGCCAATCGTTGCGGTTTGGGTCTTAATCGCAAAGCTGGCGCGATTTCTCTTCGCGATTTTTCCGGTGACGAAACGCACAGTGCCGGTGACTAATTCGAAAAAACTTTTAGTTGGGCTCTGCTCGTTTTCGTCATAAAAATAATCTGAGATTGAATAGATAGTGTTCGGTTTCAAAGAGACACGACCGTCATCTGTAAACTTAACTTGGGCTCGTCCATCCCCAGTTACCAATGTTTCGTTGCTGAAAATTAGATCCCCTTTAATGACGAAGCGCTTACGCCTGTCAACATCAACAATTTGCACTTCACCGGATGCAAATACGACGGTCGCGACTTCGACCTCGGCAGTTGCATCAAAAGACGATCCGAATATGAG
>JBCCFQ010000695.1:0-2649 GCA_039029655.1 Pseudomonadota bacterium
GCCAGCCCTGCAAAAATCGCTAAGCCTGAATATGCCATCCGCGGCGTCTTGATTTGTTTTGCTACCAGCTGCAGTAAGGCTGCCACAGCACGTGTGTTGGCCAGCACGTGACCCAAGGCCAGAATCAGAATCATTTGTGCGGTAAAACGCAGAAGACTCCAGTAACTATCACCCCAACTGTCTATTGCTTGGGTAATGGTGTAATCGGTGGCGCCGAGAGCGGCCACTATGGTGACCAGGGTGAGGAAAATAGCAATCACCAAGGGGTCAGGCATCCAGCGTTCCATGACGCTGACAAAGCCGCGAGTGAGGTTTTTCATAGCGTTGAGTTACCCAGGAATCGGATTATTGTTGCTTTCTTAGGGCCATTAGCGCCCAACGTCTTTTTTTGTGGGATGACTGGGGTGGCGCTTGGATCAAGTTTATTGTTGTTGCTTTTGATTTGAGAATGTTAACCCACGAGACGCCCAGGAGCCCGCTGCGTCACAACACAAACTGAACCGGCGCCCTGTTGATGGTGGCTGGGTGTTAACGCCTTGGGACGGGCTCACGATTGGCTGTGGTATCAGTTTACCGAGGTTAGGATTCCTATTATCTTTGAAGCCCAACACCTTGTCGTAGTCTCATCAACACGCTGGTGGGTCACTTTTCGTTGGCGGAAAAAAAGGGCCTAAAAGGCCCTTTTTTCATAGAGTTATCAAGATAACTTAAAGTAAATTAGCTTGGCCTGTCATCATCCTCTCGACGCATGGGCGCGGTCAATGTCTTGAAGATCTCGTCTTGTACCGATTTCCATCGGGCATAGTTTTTTTGCGCCATGCTGGTCACGGCACTCACCGGATCCATTCCCACAACGTCCTTAACTTGATCTCTGACCTTCTGCTGTTGGTCGGTGAACAACTTGAAACTTTGCTCTAAATAGCTGCTTACAAAGTCCGGCATCATTCCGTTGTAAGAACGAATCACCTGGGACAGAAAATCCCGGCTCATCACTGGTTCGCCTTTTTGCTCCTGTTCACTGATGACCTGCAGCAATATGCTCCGGGTGATGTCATCCTGCGACTGTTTGTCGATAACAGAAAAGTCCACCTTGTCCATAACCAACTTGCGGATGTCGGCGAGGGTAATGTAACGACTTTCTTCCGTATCGTAGAGGCGGCGGTTCGGATACTTTTTAATGATTCTGGGTTCGCTCATTTGGGTTTCCCCCTGTTATAGGAAGCTGTGCCGCGCTCACACGCTTCCACTGTTTAATGATCTCGCGGGGACATTGCCCTGCACAATTGAGCCAAGTATAACCACATTTCGTGCACTGCGATATGTCTTTGGGTGCATTTAGAACCAATCTAATTATGAGTCGATATCATCATTTCTTGACTGATTTAAAGCCCTTAAATTCCAATGTTTTACCGCCCATTCCAAGATTTTCTCTAAGCTTTCATGCTGCAGTGTTTTTGGTGGGTCCTGACGCAAAAAAATCAGTGCGTCAATCAGGTTTTCCCCGACGGGTCTCAGGTGCATCGCTGGGGCGCCAGTACTCTTGCCTAGTTTTTCCCCACTGGTATCTAGGGCGAGGGGAACATGACAGTATTGCGGCGATTTCCAACCCAGTTTTTTGAACAAGTAGATTTGCCTGGGTGTTGATTCCAGTAGATCGGCGCCCCTCAATACCTCTGTCACTCCCTGGTCATGGTCATCCACCACACAGGCCAACTGATAAGCAATACAAAAATCCCGCCGAAGCACGATGAAGTCACCACCAGACTTGGCCAGGTCCACCCGCTGCAAGCCCAGCAGACCATCGGTGTACTCGAGCTCACCCTCGCAACGCACGCGTACGGCGTGTTCCAGCGTCTCTGGGAAGGGGCGGTTGCGGCAGATGCCAGGGTAATTTTTTATAGGACCCAAGGACCGTCTGCTGCAGGTACAGGGGAAAAGCGCATCCATCGATCTTAAGCGCTCTAAGGCTTGATCGTAGGCCCCGCGGCGCGTGCTTTGGTTCATGACTTGATCGTCCCACTCCAGACCATGTTGAACCAGGGTTTTGAGAATGAGCTCCGCAGAACCCTTGATTATTCTGGGGGGATCGATGTCCTCCATCCGCATGAGCCACCGGCCACCACGTGAGCGGGCTTGCAAAAAACTCGCAAGTGCCGTGACTAGGGAACCAAAATGGAGGTGCCCGGTGGGGGATGGCGCAAAACGCCCGACATATCTTCTTTCAGCTGATGGGGCTTTGGTGGTCAAACCCGCCTAGCGGTCGTCTCGATATTGGCGCTCGGCCAATTCTCGTCGTTCCTGAGCCTCTAAGGACAAGGTGGCCACAGGTCGCGCTTCAAGACGCTTCAGTCCGATTTCGTCTCCGGTTTCTTCGCAGAAGCCATAAGATCCATCGTCAATCCGAGTCAAGGCAGAATCGATTTTGCGCAGCAATTTACGCTCCCTGTCTCGGGTTCGCAGTTCCAAGCTGAACTCGCTTTCCTGGGTTGCCCTGTCATTGGGGTCCGGAAAGTTGGCTGCCTCATCTTTCATGTGATGCACGGTTCGGTCAACCTCTTGCATCAACTCCTTTTTCCACGCCAGCAACTTGATCCGGAAGTGCTCTAGCTGCTCGTCGCTCATGTATTCCTCGCCGCGCTTGATCTTGTA
>JBCCFQ010000696.1:0-2649 GCA_039029655.1 Pseudomonadota bacterium
ATCACCAAGAAACTCTACGATGATGTAACGGCCAGGTATGGCTGAGCAGCTGGCAAAACATCAGATATTTCGGGTGGGTCAGCGTTTTGCTCGTGACATTCTGTTTAGGACTGGCTCTTGCTGTCTTTGCAAACTAGCCATCAACCCTGACTACAGATTCTACCGAATTTGAATTGGCCAACCGCTTCCTGATAGACCAATTTCGCCAGTTGTGTAAATCCAGCCTGTGATTTTTTTATTAGAAACCGAACTCCAACCTTTCTGGCCTCGGATTTCACGCGGTCATCGGGAAACCCTGTTATGAGGATGGTGGGCAGAACATAAAGCCGTGTCTCATTCGGTACATTGTCAACACTGCGTCCATCTGGGAGAAGATAGTCCATCACTAATACACTCGGTAGCTTACGTTGTAATTCCGTTCGCATGCCGCGCAAGTCCTTTACGTGCCGTATTTCAAGAGGCAGATGCGCATGTTCACACGCTCTTTCGAACAGCACAGCATGTCCATCGTCGTCTTCTACCAGGATTACATCTAGTTCATGAGTTTCTCTTTTCATGGCTGACTCCTTTTTGTACAGCCTGTTTATTTAGGAAATTTCGAAGGGTAGATGCAGCCAGAGGCTTACTCCAAAACTCCCTTGCACCATATTCATAGGACAGCTGACGATCCGAATCCTTGCCTGAGGTGGTCAGCACGACCACCGGAACGTCTTGTAATTTCTCTTGTACTTTTATTTGTCGAAGTAGCTGAAACCCGTCTACTTTGGGTAGTTTCAAGTCCAAAACCACCAGTGTTGGCGGTTCGTCGACGCCACTCAGGTTTTGGAAGAAATCCAATGCAATTTGGCCATCCCTGATATGGCATAACTGCATCTTGTCGTCCACCTCTTGCAGACAACGCTGAAACAATCTGGCGTGACCTTGGTTGTCTTCAACCAGTAGGGTGTAAGACATAAGAATTACCACCTCGTTCCGCTTTCCTAGCTTGAGATGCACCAAACCGGGGCAATGTAAATTCCAGTGTCGTCCCTTGATTGCACCCTTTAGATTCAATCCAAACGTTGCCACCATGGGCTTCTATGGTTCGACGTATGATGGCAAGCCCCACACCAGAGCCGGGCGAATCAGGATTGAGCTTCTCAAACAATTCGAACACTCGCTCCAAATGAGACGCCTCAATGCCTATCCCATTGTCTTCGACACGGCAGCTAACTAAGTCCCCTTTAGGCTCTATAGTAACGTTGATGTGCGTCGGCACTCCCGGTCTGCTGTACTTCTGGGCGTTATCAAGAATGTTGCGAACAACCACGGAGATACGAGCACGATCACCAAAAATCATGGGAAGACCTGGAGCCACTTTGACCACCGCGTCCACGTCATCGGGAAACGCATCCAACACATTGCGAAAAACATCCGCCAAAGAGAATTGCTTATTGACGTTGCCAATCACCCCTAGCCTGGAAAGCTCAAGCAAGTCCTGCAGCAACTCATCCATGGTGGTTGCAGCACTTTCAATCTGATCAATGTCTTCCTCAATATTCTTTCGGTTATCTGACTCGATGTCACCACGAAGGTGACCCAAAAAACCTTGAATGGTGATTAGCGGGCTCTTCAGATCATGGGAAACCGTATAGGTGTATCTTTCTAGCTCGGCATTTTTTTGCTCCAGCTCGTCGATGAGTCGTGCCTTTTCCTCACAAATCATCGCCACCGTCAAAGGGATAAGTACAGCAATGGCTAGGAACAACTGGAACTGCATTCGCTGGGCTATGGTTTCTGAAGCCATAACAGTCAGCGGCCCGATGTTGCACGCGGTGGCGGCAATCACAATCGCACACACCACAATGGAGGTGGCGGCAGTTAGGAACGTGTTGAGACGAAACGCCGCCCAAAGTAGAAACGGTGACACCAGATAAAGGGTGGCGAAATAAGGTTGGGAAACCGCATACACCGTGCCCGCCACGGCCATTGAGGTCACAAATAGGGCTTCCGCCAGCCTAGCACTCACTGTTCGAATGACAGCGGCATGGTTCCACGCCAATATGGCTGGCACAACCAGCAAAAAACCCATGGCGTCAGCCAAAGACCAAGCTCTAAATGCATCGAAGAAAGGAACGTCCTTTGCAAAGTGGACGAGTAAACCACCTAAAATGCCGCCCGTTATTGGGGCAATGAGTCCCGCAACCAGACCGAATATCAATACATGTTGACTCGTGAAAAAAAGCCAACCGCTAGGCATGACACGACGTAGCAGCGCGAAGGCCACCAACAATTCTGCGAAGTTAACAGCAACAAAACCCGCGGACAGGAAAAATGCGTTATCAAAAATGGTGTGGGCCAACACATTCGCAATCATGCATCCCACAATGTATCCGGAATAGTGTCCAGGTTTTGACCTGAGAAGCACGCCCAGTAAGAATGCATTTGCAGTCCAAATAGCCGCGACCTCGGACACCTCCCGCGCCAAAGCGATACTGACTCCAGCCGCGGCGAAGTAAGTAATAGAGACCAGTAAAACTCGGCTGTGGTAGCTCGCGAATACCTGTTGAATCATGTGAGATCCGTGCACAATCGTTCTCCCAACTCATTCCGGGAAACACCTCTTTATCCCACGAAAGCGTCAAAAAATTGACGCCCAAACGTCATTTA
>JBCCFQ010000697.1:0-2647 GCA_039029655.1 Pseudomonadota bacterium
CTATTCAACAGCATATCGGTAACCCGCCGACCCCAACGGTCAAGGTCGGAGACAAAGTCTTAAAGGGCCAGTTAATCGCGAAACCAAAGGGTTACATCAGCGCCAGCACCCACGCACCATCTTCAGGTACGGTGACAGCCATCGGCGAATCCCTAGTTCCTCACGCGTCGGGATCGACGGCTCCCTGCATTACCATTACTACTGATGGATTAGACGAACTGCACCCCGACTGTGTCCCGATCGGCACGGCCGAAGACATGGACCCAACGGAGATGCGCGCGTTTATTCGAAGCGCAGGAATCGTTGGCTTAGGCGGTGCGACATTTCCCACGTCGGTAAAACTTAACGTTGGTCCCCACCGCAATATTGAAGCCTTAGTTCTGAACGGCGCCGAGTGTGAGCCCTACATAAGTTGTGACAACGCACTGATGCGCCAATACGCCCCAAAGATAATTACCGGCGCGCAAATCTTGATGCATGCGTTGACTACACCGGAATGCATTATTGCCCTCGAGGATCACATGCAAGAGGCCTTCGACTCGTTATCAAAGGCTCTTGAGGAAGCTGACGACACTCGAATCAAAATCGTCAAAGTACCTTCGATTTATCCAGAGGGTGGTGAGCGGCAATTGTTACAGGTGCTGAGCGGGCAGGAGGTACCTTTCAATGGCATGCCCATCGACATAGGTTACATTTGCCAAAATGTTGCGACAGCGGTAGCCACCGACGATGCTTTTGAAGAGGGGCTGCCATTGATTTCGCGCATCGTCACCGTTACCGGATCTGGTATAAAGCAGCCACAGAACTTGAGGGTTCGCATCGGCACTCCCATCAGCGCCGTCATTCAGCAGTGTGGTGGCTACAGCGACGATGCGGACCGGGTCATTATTGGTGGCCCAATGATGGGCTACACCGTCGACACCGATGAAATACCCATCACAAAAAGCACCAACTGCATCTTTGCGCCCGCCACCGACGAGGTCAACGTTGATTACAAGGAAATGCCCTGCATTCGTTGTGGCGACTGCGCTCAGGTGTGCCCCGCTCAACTGCTTCCCCAGCAGCTATTCTGGCACGCCAAGTCCCACGACTTTGAGCGTACCCAAGAATTTGGTCTTTTCGACTGTATTGAATGTGGATGTTGCGCATATGTGTGCCCCAGCAATATTCCTTTGGTTCAGTATTATCGTTTTGCCAAGACGGAAGTTTGGTCACGGGAGCGTCACAAAGCTACGGCCGAGCTGTCAAAACGCCGTTTCGAGGATCGGGAAGCGCGTTTAGACCAAGCCAAAGCGGACAAGCTGGATAAGGCAGCGAAAAATAAACCAAAGGCGTTGGAAATTAGCACTTCACAGGCGAAACAGACCATTGCGGACGTTATGCGTCGTGTAGAGCAGTCGGAACAAGACTCAAACAAGGGCGAAAGCGAAGACTGAGTTCATGAAGTTTCGCACAGCGCCAGCACCTCACTTACCCCCTGCATCATCGGTCAGCTCGGTGATGAGAGAAGTACTGATTGCGTTGATACCCGCTGCAGTGGCTTATGTGTGGTTTTTTGGTTGGGGCCTTGTGTTCAACATAGTAATAGCCACGGCTTTTGCCGTGCTTTTTGAAGCACTGATGCTCAAGCTCAGATCAAAGCATCTAGGACCATTCTTAGGGGATTACAGCGCGATTGTTGCTGCTGTACTGTTGGCGTTTGCGTTACCGCCATTAACGCCTTGGTGGATCACCGTTACGGGTGTTGCCTTCGCCATCGTGGTCGCAAAACATCTCTACGGTGGACTCGGATTTAATCCGTTTAACCCCGCCATGGCGGCCTACGCCATGTTACTGGTGACTTTTCCTCTAGAAATGTCCATTTGGTTGCCGCCAGCCATCGAGGATATGGAAACCTCTCAGGTGAGCGCCTATGCCTCTCTGATAGCAATCTTGACAGGCTCTCTTCCAGACGGGGTTCCGTTTGATGCTATCAGCGCTGCAACGGCTTTGGATTATCTCAAGACCGGCCAAGCCGAAATGCAAACTATGGGTGAAATGCAAACCAGCCCTTTATTCGGGAGCATGGGTGCCCGCGGTTGGGAATGGGTTGCCAACGGTTTCTTGCTGGGTGGTCTATGGCTAATGTACAAGCGCATCATTCGTTGGCATATACCCTTCTCCATGCTGGCGGGATTATTTGTTATTTCTGGCATTTTTTACGCCATCGATGCTGACGCCTACACCTCCCCCTTCTTCAATATTTTCAGTGGTGCCACCATGATTGGTGCGTTTTTCATAGCCACCGATCCGGTTTCCACGGCGACCAGCAACAGAGGACGTATCATCTTTGGCCTGGGTGCCGGTGTTTTGACCTATGTGATTAGAACTTGGGGCGGCTATCCGGATGGTGTGGCATTTGCCGTGCTGATTATGAATATGACTGTACCCGTTATCGACCACTTTACCGTACCCAGAATCTACGGTCATGAAAAATAAACCCCGCCGCCGCGTCGCCTATTTCAAAGGGAGCATTGTCATTGCGGTTGTTACAGCATTGGGACTCTCCGCAATTGGCGGTGTGGAATTCCTAACCCGCGAACAAATCTTGGAAAACCAACGACAACAACAATTGAGCGTTTTACATCAGGTTTTTCCTGCCGGAGCC
>JBCCFQ010000698.1:0-2645 GCA_039029655.1 Pseudomonadota bacterium
GCTGCTTTCACTCATATTTGTGCCCATTGTTCTGTTAGCCTCGGCCTGGTTTTACAAACGTATGACCGTTTTGTACGACAACTATCAAAACCAAGATGGAACGCTGTCTGCCACACTCCAAGAAAATTTATCTGGGGTACGTGTTGTGCGGGCCTTTGCCAGACAAGCATATGAGGTTGACAAATTTGAGCGTGATAATCGTAGCAAATATGATCAAGGCAAGCGCTTATTAATGATGAGTGCTCTGTACTGGCCCATCACCGATGTCATTTGTTTCACCCAAGTTTTAGGCATCTTCTATTTAGGGGCACAGATGACCATGGCGGGCACCATTACCATTGGCACCTACATGGCCTTTGTCAACATCATTGGCTGGTTAGTTTGGCCAGTGCGCAACCTAGGGCGAATTGTTGCTGAAGGATCAAAGGCGTTGGTTTCATACCACCGTGTGGCTCGAATTATTGAGGAAACAAGAGAAGAAACCGACGAAGGAAGCCGAATTAATTTTGATGAATACGGTATTCCTGATATTAACGCTGAACTGGTATTTGACCGTGTTTCATTTGCCTATGAGGAAGACAAGCCTGTTTTAGATGAAATCTCCTTCACCGCAAAACCTGGCGAAACGATTGCTCTTCTTGGTTCAACCGGTTCTGGGAAAACAAGTCTGGTCAACCTACTCCCTCGTTTTTATGAGTATACAGGCGGAAGCCTCAAATTAGATGGTGTTGAGCTGCGCGACTATGCAGTTCGTGATCTGCGCCGCATTATTGGTACGGTAGAGCAGGAACCGTTCCTCTTCTCGCGTACCATTCGCGACAATATCGCTTATGGTGTCAATCGAAACGTAGACGATGAGGAAATCGAAGTTGCAGCCCGCATTGCGGCCATTCATGACGTGATTATGACCTTCCCGAACGGCTACGATACTTTAGTGGGCGAAAAAGGGGT
Organism: Pseudomonadota bacterium; assembly: GCA_039029655.1. Classification (GTDB taxonomy): domain Bacteria; phylum Pseudomonadota; class Gammaproteobacteria; order Steroidobacterales; family JBCCFQ01; genus JBCCFQ01. The sequence continues at coordinate 952 of JBCCFQ010000698.1, forward strand.
CACCCTATCTGGAGGCCAGAAACAACGGCTAGCGATAGCCCGAACCATGCTCAAAGACCCACGCATTCTGGTTTTGGATGACTCAACCTCAGCGGTGGATACCGAAACAGAAGCAACCATTCGGGGCATATTGAACTTACTAATGCAGGGCCGAACAACCTTTGTCATCGCGCACCGTATTCAAACAGTTATGAGTGCCGACCAAATCTTAGTGCTTGATAAAGGGCAGATTGTTCAGCACGGTACCCACGAGGAGCTTGTTGTACAGCCTGGATTGTATCGCGACATTTACGACATTCAATCCAAAATCGAAACACAAGTAAAACAAGAAACAGACGTTATCAAAAATACCAATAAGGAGGAGCCTCATGTCGGACTTCCATTATGAGGAAGAAGAATTTGATGCCCAAATGAATGGGCAAACCGTCAAACGCATTGTTGGTCTAGTCCGGCCCTATTGGCTCTGGGTCGCTGGGTTTGTCTTCGCTGTCGCTGTAGTAGCCGTAGCCGAAGGCACCTTTGCCTATATCAATGCTCTAATCATCGACGAAGCGATTCTAGCCAACGATATGGACAGGCTCGTCGAGTTGATAGGTCTATACGCCTTACTGATGGTTTTACTTGCGGTCGGTGTATTTGGCTTCATTGTTCTCGCATCCGACGACTTGTATCCTCTGATTTGCGGAGACTTAGTTGGATACGACGTAGTGAAAGGCAGAAAAAAGACTCGTCTAAAGTCTTCTAAACACCATCGCGGGTCAAGGACACCTGTCGACAATGGCAGCTATCACTCGGAACCGCTAGGTGGTAAGTCGGTGTTCGATAACTCGTTTATTCGTCCAGGCAACAATTTTGATGAATGAAAACGCCGCGTAAGACAGTTCAGTTCTTGGGTGAGTGGTGACAATTGTCTCTTATCTACCCCCCCCCCCTCTGATAAGAGAGTTTATGCACTGTTTCTCTTGCGCTCTGTGCCTGAATTCTCAAAAGCTGTATAAAATTCAGACAAGGAAAAGCACAAGGGCAGCAATCCACGGAAGAGAAAGCACGGGAGTTGAAAGCCAAAACTTACCTTGCAGTTGGAATAGTCACTCCCCTCTGGAAAGTCCCCCACTGGAAGAGCAACCTGTATCAGGCAACCATAGATGAAAGGCCAATACTAGTATCCACACCATACCAACACAGTTTGGGGCCTGGGAAAGTCTGACTGACCAAGCACTACCGTGTCAAATTCTGAGGCTAGGCCGGACTCGGGCGTAAAAAGAGCCGGTGCTAAAGACTGGTGACTGGTGGTACTGAGACCAGGCAAATACATAGACAACAATCTCTTCCAGCATTGGACTTGAGAGATGCACTGGTCTACAACACTAACCAACACAATTAAAACACCAAAGCAGAAGTGTGTTTTGCCATTGGGCGAAGAACGTGCAAAATATTATGTTGATGCCCATATAATCCCACACTAAGCCAAGCATCTTCAAGAACATGGATATTCAACAAAAACAGGAAATTATAGTCTGTTCCAAAATAAATGAGCCCTGGCCTTTTTCGGGATGCGAGTTTCCTGGCGTTTTTCCCGTACACCTGACATGATAAAAATCCACACATGATGCAGTAAAATTCCCTTGTCAGACGAGGGCTTTTTGGACGCTTTCACAGTTGCACATGCACCAGAACATGTTGCCACCAGGCAA
>JBCCFQ010000699.1:0-2641 GCA_039029655.1 Pseudomonadota bacterium
ACCGGCGGTATGGCCACCATCAGTGGTGGCATGTTGGCGGTGTATGTGGGTTTAGGCGCAGATGCAGGTTACTTGTTAACCGCATCACTCATGGCAGCTCCAGGAGCCATAGTGGTTGCAAAAATTCTGGTCCCTGAAACCGGCCACCCAGAAACCATGGGTGCACAAGCCAAGTCACTACCCAGTGAAGACATCAACGTTTTTCAAGCGCTGGCCCGAGGCGCCTCGGATGGTTTGGTATTGGCAGCCAATGTGATTGCCATGTTGATCGCATTTGTCGCCTTGGTGGCTTTATTCAATGTGCTTCTGGGACTGTTCCCGGACATCATGGGTGCACCCCTCACGTTAGAAAGAATCTTTGGTTGGCTTTTCACGCCATTTGCCCTATTGATTGGCGTTGATTGGAAGGACGGTCAAGCCATAGGCAACTTGTTAGGTATCAAAATATTCTTAACCGAGTTTTTGGCGTTCAATGAACTCAAGGATATGGGTGATTTGGTGTCTGATCGCTCCAGAGCCATCGCTTCTTTTGCCTTATGTAGTTTCAGCAGTTTCATCGCCATCGGAGTACAAGTGGGAGGTATCGGCGCCTTAGTACCCGAACGCAAGAACGACATCGCCAAAACCGGACTTTTGTGTATGATTGGAGGGACCCTAGTCACTTTGATTAACGCCACCTTGGCAAGTTTGTTTCTCTAAGGGTCTCTAATGGTTTCAGGCAAGTGTTATCTCGTAACAGGCGGCGCCGGCGGTATCGGCGAAGGCATTGCACGAGCCATTTTGGAAGCCGGCGGCAGAGTTGCAATACTGGACATTGACGAATTAGGCGTCACAAGCACGGCTAATCGCCTAGACCCCGACGGCCACAACTGTATTCCCTTAGCCTGCAATATCGCGAATTCCAAACACGTGGCCGTTGCACTAAACCGAGCCCTAGGACACTTCGGCCGACTGGACGGTGCGGTAAACAATGCCGGCATCGTGGCACTCAATCCCGCCAGTGATGCCACCAGCGAAGAATGGGAAAGACATTTAAAGGTCAACGTCACCGGCGCCTTCATTGTTTCACAAAGAGTAGCCGCTCATTTAAAAAAACACGGCGGTGGCGCCATTGTGAATGTTTCTTCCAATTGTGGGAAAGTGGGTTATCCCAACATGGCCGCCTACAACGCATCCAAAGCCGCGCTCATCAGCATGACAAGATCATTGTCCGGCGAATGGGCAGAACACAACATCAACGTAAATGCCGTTTGCCCAGGTGGTGTTGATACCGAAATGTTAAGCGGTGTGGCGGAATGGATGTCACCCCGAATCGACATCCCCGCCGAAGATCTATTAGCCGACATGAAACCCATGCAATTGGATCGCAAAATCCTGCCCATCGAAGTCGGTCGCGTGGTGGCGTTTTTGTTATCCGATCATGCGCTTATTATTAGAGGGCAAGCGATCAATGTGGATGGTGGGGATACGCCGTATTAGATCCGGCGCTCCGCCAGGACAGAAAATTAGTCGAATTGTCTCTGAAGTGTGACCAACAAGGCTACGGCACGGATTCGTAGGAGCTTGCCGTGTCACGAAAGGCTTCAAGATAGGGCGTCCGCTGAGATTCCCGAGCAATACCGACCATAAGCACATACCCGCTTGAGCCCTGAAACAACATCAACTGGTAAACGAATAGTGGCGTACCAGTTTTTGGTCCAACGCCTGTAGCGATCAGCTCAACACCGGGAAGCCCATCTACCTGCACGTCCTTAACAGACTCAGCCTTGAGTTCGGTTATGCCAGCCATACCCCCTAAGCGTTGCGCCGCAAACGTGCGTCGATCATCGATACTCACCTGCCCCAAAGAGTGAGCTGCTACAAAAATGGGATCGTCCGGCGACTCAGTTGGCACTTTGCCATCCATTGTAAAATACGCAGCTTTGCCCAGTGACCCTGGAAGTTTCGATTCGACTAAACCCTCAGCGGGTGTGAGTTTAAAGGGTAGTTCTTCGTCTTCAGTGGAAACCGCTATTGGGTTAGCCGTCAGAACTACGTCCCGAAGATGATCACTGGCCTCATCAGCGATTGCTTGTGGGAAGGTTGCCGTAACAATGTAGGATAGGGCTTCGTCTCCGAAAGCAAACACCCACTTCTGAAAGAGAATCTCGTAGGCCTCTTGTGATACGTTCAAAAGAAGGCCTGAGCCTCCCGCGACTTCGACATCATCCTTGCTATTCAGAACGATCCCTTGGGCGGCAAGCAAATCTTTTGTGAACGCTTTTGACACTTCAGAGAAAGGGCCAGGCATAGACGTTAACAAGACAGAGGACCCGGTGGATTCCTGCTGAAAGCCATGAAAGGAGCTTGCTCTTTCGAAACCATCCGGCTCGACAACTTCAAGGCCAACAATCGGAAACTCAACTTTCTCGGCAACGCTCTCTTGGGCGTTAGCCAAAAGAGAAAAGAAAGCGAGGCAGGTGTAGGAAAACAGTTTGGCCACAGAAGTGATCTCCATATCAACGTTAAGACGAAAAAACTGGCGCCCCGACCATGATTCGAACATGGGACCTTCCGCTTAGGAGGCGGACGCTCTATCCAGCTGAGCTACCGGGGCTATCTTCGCCGAAGGAATTGTCGAGGTACCAGCCCACGCGCAGGC
>JBCCFQ010000700.1:0-2641 GCA_039029655.1 Pseudomonadota bacterium
AAAAACCATGCTGCTGACACACCCGCGACGCCCCCACCAATGATCGCCACATCAACCTTGTCGGGAATCTCGTCTTGAAAATTTATCGGTTCTCTACCGTCGAAAATCACTCGAAGTCCTATGGAGCAGACATACCTATACACGCGAACAGCTTAGCTGAATGAACGTCCCAGGCGAAGCCAAGCGCTAAGACATTTCATCTTACGTTCGCAGACTAGCGTACAATGCAGATTATTCAGTCAAAAAAATCTCTCTATCAATAAAGGAGCACGAAGGATGGCACACGAACAACTGAGTCTGAGCAACGACGAACTATTGAGTACCACCCGGGCTGTCCGCAAACGACTCGATCTTAATCGTGATGTCCCGTTGGAAGTCATCAAGGAATGCATGGAACTCGCTGTTCAAGCGCCCACGGGATCCAACGCACAAGGTTGGCAATTTATGTTTGTGACCGACAAGGACAAGATTGCCCAGATAGGCGAGTACTACCGTCAAGCCTTTGAAGTTTACAGAACCATGCCCTTCGCGATTCATAAGCTGCATATGGAATCGGGCGATCAAAACCTGACGAACAGTCAGGAACGATCGGCTTCGTCAGCCGACTTCCTTGGAGACAACATGGGCAAGGTTCCAGCGATGATGATTCCATGTATTGCTGGACGTACCGACAATGAAGAAGCAGGAAGCGCTTTCATACAAACTGCCACGTTAGGTTCGATCATCCCCGCGGCCTGGAGCTTTATGTTGGCCGCACGCTCAAGAGGGATAGGCACAGCATGGACGACGTTGCATCTCATGCACGAAAAAGCGATCGCTGAGTTGCTCGGCATTCCGTTTGACGATTTTATGCAAATCGCCCTGATTCCCATCGCATACACCAAAGGCACAAACTTCAAACCCGCATACCGAGCACCGGTAGAGACGGTTATGCATGTTAACGAGTGGTAACCGGCGACTAGTTAGTGGGCGCGTTGCGCGGTCGGCGGCCCAATCCGATGACCTCAGATAGTAGCGCGCCCGCGAAAATAGCGACGACGGCAAGCGCGCTGACTTCCTGACTGATACCCAACATCGCCAGACCCGCAATACCGGAGCAGATGGCGACCGCGCCCGTAATCAACCTCCAGTTCGACGTTTGCCAACCATTGGGGCGACCGCTTCTTTCCATTGGGGAAAGCAGCATCGCCGCAGGGAAAAGAAGAAGGAAAAGCACGCCGATCCAGATCGGACGCGTCATCCACCATTCTGCCGTACCCGGTTGAAGCGCGAGACCTGCGCCATCAAAGTACCAGGCAATGGCTACCAGAATGATCATGACGGTAATGTGCCAAAGGTACAGGGTCATGATCATACTGTTGATCAGCACCGTGGCCGCCCAGAGCTTCACACGCTCCAGCCATCGATTGATCCGTTCTTCTAGAAGCAACACGATGGCGAACTGAGCAACTGCCAGAGCCAACAAAGGGATTTTTGGTGGCAGGGTATTGCTGATGTCAGGGTCTGGTGAGCCCACCATGGCAAGAGGGTACGGGCCAAGAAAAACCAAGGCAGCAAGCGCCAACCAACCGGCGATAGCAACGAGGACGGTTTTGCTGCCTGTGTATTTGAACTTGCCACTCTGCCAACCATAGCCAAGTTGATGGACACCCAGCCATATCCATAAATAGTTGCTCCAACCGGCCCAGTCCAAACCAAATTGAAAGACGGCAATATCCACGACGACCGCAAGCAACATAAAAGCGGCAACCGAGTAGAATCCTAATCGCTCCCAGGCTTGATAGGTAAGCGGAGCAAATAGTACAACCATCACATAAATGGCCAAAAACCAGATCGGAATTAGAGCCATCTGGGTCAACGTTTGTATATCTGGTTGCGCAATACCAGCGACCATCAAACCCGCTGCAACTAACGCCCATAGCGCGATCAGTGGTAGCAGCGGACGAATCAATCGATCAAGTCGACCACCCAGCCAATCACCGTAGCTTTGCGCCTTGCGTCTCGCACTGATAATTGAAACCGAGTTCGAGTAACCCCCAACGATAAAAAATATGGGCATCACCTGAAACAACCAGGTTAACCATTGGGTACTTGGTATCGCGGCTAACACCTGGATAGATTCGACTTCGCCGCCACGAAACAGAAATCCGGCGATTAACCAGTGCCCAATTACCACGACTAGAATGGATAGTGCACGCAGAAAGTCAATGTAACGATTTCGCGTCGCAGGGGTTGCCTCAGCCATTTCTACTGCGGTTGACCAAATACTCATATCCGACCCATCCGTGTCTAAGTAACGAATCTATTTATGCGGTAACGTGCCGTTTTGTGCAATCTAAACCGCCAAAGTAGCGCATTGATCGACGATCGGTACTGCTATTCGATACCTTCCGACTGATTTCGAATAAACCGGCCCTCTGTGAGGAAAGCAACGATTTGTTCCAACACATCTGTTTGCCACATCATCAGCGTATGGGTTGCCGGTAACTCAAGAAAGTCTGACATACCCGCGACTTTGGTTTCTGCCACCGTCACCGTACCGTCGCTCGGTTCGCCTTCAAGTGGTTTAGACACGAGCGGTCGCCAATTTCTGTTGCCCGCAATCACCCCTACCTCAAAATCGACCGGTCCCAACTTTTGC
>JBCCFQ010000701.1:0-2638 GCA_039029655.1 Pseudomonadota bacterium
GGTGCTTAAGTCTTGCTCTCGAGTGACCCCGATGCGCACGTTATGCTCGTGATCCACCAGCCACTGATACACACCACCAGGGTTTTTGACAACGCGTTTCATCCTGCCATTGTTTACATTCAATCGATAGACATCGGTAAAAATCGTCTCGTTAGAAGGTAAAAAATCCTGCTTCAGTAGTCTGCGGTTGAGTTTTATATTCCAGGTAGTAATAAGAACATGATTCGGATCATCCGGCATGGCATCGAGGAGTTCGAAAGTGAGCCAGGTGATGGCCCTAAAGCGCGACTGCAATAAGTGACGACCGGCCTCTTGTGTACTCAGCCGTCTCATACGACGTCCATCTCGAGTAGCCACGTTAAACATGTCGTCCAGTCGTGGTCTGCCCTTAGAATCCACTACGGAAAACGCCAACTGCTCGTCGCTTAGCCAGGTATACCAATTGACTCGACTAGCTTCGTAGTTGGTTATCCAGGTGACCTCATAGGTTTCTAGATCCAGTACTTTCAGATTCTTGGCACCGTTGTGGTTGTGCAGTACCGCCACAGACTTACCATCCGGTGAGAGGTGTGGCTTGGTGAATTCATACCCCGTGTAAAACTGCTCAATAGGAATGGTGTCCGCAAACACCGCTGGCAGACACAGGAAACCCAAGGCAGCTATCAAGATGCCTATCAGCTTGTGACTTCCAAGATACGTATTCATCACCTTACAACAACAACCCCTAAGCTTTAGCGCGCTGCCTAGTCTGGTTCAGATACCAGTGCCACAACATACGTGCTGCCACGGACCGATATGGAGACCAGCGTGCCGCATACTCTTCAGCATACTCCGGAGCCGGTCTATTTCCGTTGAGGCAAACTTCGCCCGTCGCGATCAGTAAGGCTAAATCGCCCCTCGGCCAAATATCCGGTCGTCTGAGGGCCATGAGCAGGTAAACGTTTGCCGTCCATTCACCAATGCCAACCAGCGCCGTCAGTTCATCCCGGACTTCGCTGTCCGTTCTAAAACGCAAGCGATTCAAACTCAGCTTACCTGTGGCAATCTCATCGGCCAGCCCCACAATGTACCGGGACTTTTGCCGAGTTACGCCCAAGTGTCTCAAACCACCCTCTCCCAGTCGTTGTAGACCAAGTGGGGTAATCGATCCAAGTTGCGTTTTGACCCTCTCAAAGATCGCCTTAGCGGACTTTAATGAGACCTGTTGCTCCAGCACAACCTGTACGAGAGTAGCAAGGGTTTGGGGTCTGCGCCACATAGGCGGCGGACCGTATTGATCCGCGATGACGGCTAGTTGTGTATCTCTTTGTTTTAGAGCACAAACCGCCGCTCTCAACCCAGATTGATCTAAGCACTGCACCATAAGCTTAGATCATACCCCACAGGGTGTATTCCCTGACCCGGACAAAAATGCTCTGGCCAAATACCGAGGATGTGAGTTGAGTGGTTCACATCCCCTGGACTTCACCCCCTATTGGGATTGGGCCATGAGTACCACACCCAATCTGCCAGTCTCTGTCTCAGCTTCGCAATCCTGGACAGATTCCCAATCAGCGCTTTGAAAACCGAATGTATGCTTCAGGTCAAATTCCACATTCGCGTTAGCTGCCATCACTAGGGTACCTCCAAAAATGACCGCGACGGCGCCGCACCAGATCATCAGGGGCAAGAAATACTGTTTTGGGCTTAATTTCACTAACACGACCATTCACCTTGTAGTTGTGTGTGGCTTTAGTGATTTGATGCTAACCGGCACAAAAAAGTTGCAATGGCGGCAAAAGAATTCCATCGAAAGAGCTATATCAGCGATGACCCGACTTTTGGCTCAATTTTGGCCTTCATTAGCAGGTAGGACAGCAGCTTTTGATACATTGGATTGACAAACTCCGGGCTGGACCCGTAGCTGGCATCCGGGTTGTATAACAAGGGGAAGGGATTGGGCTCCCACACCACAAGCTGGCCCTGGTTATCAAAGCCGTAATCGAATGCCACGCAGTCCAGGCCCAAAGCCAACCGCATTTGATTAAAAGCGTCGTGATGGGCATTTTTCTCGGCGTGACAGAAATCCGCCTCCTCCGCCAAGTGGGCCTCTGCAAAGTCACGCTGATCGGCGTGAACATACCATTCGTTGGAAATGATTAGATGACGGTTATGGCCATTCTCACCAAACAAGCAGTAGCGGTACTTTCGGAAAAACCCATCCGGTGATCGGGTATCGATGAACTCAAGGGCGATGGGAGATGACCACGACGACCAATTCACTTCCCGCAAATCCGCCGCCTGGTTAATTAGCTGGGTTGGACAGCCATGGACGATGTCGTCTCGAAGAATGAACGGGAACGTCAAGTCGTCCAACAGCCGTTCTGGCTGGCGAGGATCAACCCGAACCACCTTGGCCGTGCGAACCCCCGCCTCACTGAGCAAGGGCAGCGAAACAGACTTACGGGAAATCGATAGCCGCTCCACCGGATTAATCACTGCGGCCCCCTGGGCCAAGCAGCGGGCTTGGATCCGGCTGGCTTGAACATACTTTTGCGGCCACAGGTCCCTCAACGGATCCTGTAACCATGGAACCATCAACGACACATTGTTCGCGGACACGTCGAAACCTGGCAGCCGGGCTAGTACGAAATGCCGA
>JBCCFQ010000702.1:0-2634 GCA_039029655.1 Pseudomonadota bacterium
GAAATCGGGGCAGACCGAAAGCAAAGTGGTACGGCGCGGGAGAACCTGGCGGGTTTAACTCATGCCATTCCCGATGAGTTACCAGAAAAACAAAAGGCGCTGGTAGAATACGCGGCACCTAGTCTACGAAAGATTCTTGGCTACACGGACTAAGCTGGTTCCGAAAAGCTTACGGAGTCCAAAGTCCTTCCTTGACAGCATCGTCCTGGGCAAGCTCGATTCCCTGTCGCAGGGTATCTACTAATGTGTCGATTTGCTCTCGTGTAATGATTAGGGGTGGCGACATCACGCACATGGACACGATAGGCCGGACAATTAGACCTAGGGTTTGGCATCTTTTATCGATGAGATTACCAATTTCATAGGCTCGTGCCCGGCCTTTTGAGTCTTGTCCCTCCGCATTAATACAGTCTACGGCGCCCATCAAACCTGTACCACGGACCTCCGAGACCATAGGAATGTCTTCTAGTTCTCTGAGTCGCTTTTGAAAGTAAGGTCCTGTGTCCGTTAGCACTTTCTCAGGGAGTCCCTCGCGTTCGAGAATCTCCAAGTTCTTCAAAGCAGCCGCAGCGGCCACTGGATGCCCGGAGTAGGTATAGCCCACAGCGAACATCGCACCGATATCCTCACCTTCGGTAAATGTACTGATCAAACGATCGGATATCATGAGGGCGCCCATGGGAACGTATCCCGAAGTCAAACCCTTGGCACAGGTGATCATGTCGGGTTTCATTTCAAACACTGTGTCTGACGCAAAATAATGGCCTAAACGCCCGAACGCTGTGACCACTTCATCGGCTATTAGCAAAATATCGTGTTTGGTACACAGAGCCCTAACACCTTTCCAGTAGCCGGGCGGAGGCACAACGACGCCACCAGATGCCATAACGGGTTCACCGATCATCACACCAATGTTTTCCGCGCCTATCTCTTGAATAGTCTTCTCAACAAAAGCTAACCGTTCCTGGCAAAACTCATCCACCGTTTGACCTTCTTTTCTAAAAAATGGATGAGGGCAGGGCAAATGTCGAACTAAATCATGAGCAAAGTCCAAATGGTTTTTGTCTTTTGGTTTTCCTGATACGGTGCCACACAGGTAGGTTGAACCGTGGTAGCCCATTTCGTGCGCTAGAATAAGTTTCTTGTTTGGTCGCTCAACGTAGTTGTTGTAAAACTGCACAAAACGCAACGCGGAATCCACAGCAGTTGAGCCGCCGGTGGTAAAAAACACATGATTGAGATCACCCGGGGACAACTCGCTCAGTCGGTCCGCAAGCTCTGCTGCTTTCGTGTTGGTAAGACTCCAAGGGGAGGCATAACTGACCTGCATGATTTGATCAGCAATAGCGTCGGCCATTTCTTTGCGACGATGCCCGACATTCACACACCACATGCCGGCAGGCGCATCCAATAGCTTATTGCCATCTGTGTCATACAAATAGATGCCATCGCTACCATCAATGACCGTTCGTTTTTGCGTACCGATGGTTTCTACCATTTCCCAGGGATGCACAAATTGATTGTCCATTTGTTGCAAACCGGCAGTTTTTTTGGGCCCAGCGTTTTTCATATAGTGAACCTAGTCCATTGATACATATAGTATTTTGCGGTGATCTCCTTGAGAAATCCAATTTACGTCAATCAAGCCTATTCTCGCAGCGCTAATAACCTCGTTTTTTGTCCACTACGTTCAAAAGGGCTTCGCCCCGGGTATATCGTCTTAGATTTTCGCGTACAAAGATCATCAGCGCGGGCGCATTGTATCCCGAACGACCGCTGTTATGAGGGGTGACGATGACGTTTTCGAGACCCCACAAGGCATGATCTTTTGGCAGCGGTTCGGGATCAAAAACATCTAAGCCTGCACCCGCAATGCTCCCGGATTGAATCGCCTCCACCAAGTCTTGGGTAACAACGCTGGCACCTCGGCCAACGTTAAGAAAGTATGCGGTGGATTTCATTTTCTCGAAAAAGGCCTGGTCATAAATGCCTTGTGTGGACGATGTTAGGGGTAAGGTGTTCACAACAAAGTCTGCCGACTGAGTCAAGTCATCTAATTCATGAGACAGACCCACATACTCAACATAGTCGGGACCTTCGCGTCGAGAGTTGCGTATGGCTTTCACTCGCATACCCAAACCGTGAGCTTTCTCCGCCACCTTGGTGCCGATGCCACCTAACCCTACCACTAACATTTCTTTTTTCCACACCGGTCTAACAGACCCGGGAGGAAGGAAATTTCGATCCCAATTTCTTTTTTGTTGGTTTCGATATTGATGCAACATGCCATGGGACAACATCATGGTCATAGTAATAACATGTTCGGCAATATAGGGGCCGGACAGTCCACGGCCATTGGTGAGCACAACTTCGTTCTTCAGAATCGCTGGGTTATCGAGACAACGTTCGACACCGACACCGTAGCGTTGCACCCAACGTAAGTTTATGTTGCTGGCGTTAAGCCCATAGCAGCGCCCCAACACAACGTCTGCATCACGACTTTCGTTTAGAAATTCTCCGCCACTTTCAGCAAAAACAACTTCGGCATCTCCCGCAGCTTCACGAAACCAAGCATCAAAATCAGCACGTTGTTGTCGCGCAAAGCGAGGTGCCCAGACCACGACTTTTTTTGGC
>JBCCFQ010000703.1:0-2630 GCA_039029655.1 Pseudomonadota bacterium
CACCTCGAGCCTGGGTTTTCTATCGTCTGGAGGATGGGGTGGTCGAAGCACGCCCAACGCGGGATTGGCCGCGTTGAGCTTCACAATCACCTCTTCGTTTTTGGCGAGTTTGTGCAACCCGCCTTCAGCATCAAAACTCAGCGTTTTGCGCCCCACCTCCCCGATGATGAGCTTGACTCGTCATTTTGGATCTGTGATTCCCATCACTGAATGGCAATAATATAAGGGTTTCAATCATCACCTCTTCGAGTGGACGCCACTTTCCCTGAGTACTGTCAAGAGTAGTCTGGTAGCAGCTGCACTCTAAGTCAAAGTGACCAACGCTATCCAAGTAACCGGCTTTTTCAGGCTTGGCAGGTGACCTTAGAAAGCAGTGATATCTGAGCCAGAGCTCCCTTTGACCTGAATTTGGACAAAATGGCTATATTTTTATGGTAAGAAGACAAAAATGTATTTTGTTTTTCTGCGATCGCGAGCATTTCAATACCTTCGATCTGCGAGACAGGGCAAACGCATACTCACCCGGCGAGGATGGTTGAAAGGAAATCGTTATCCCATCCAGCCTTAAGTCGTTTCGCCTTGATGCCAGCCTTGGTAGACCTATCTTGTTTGAGTAGATTCAACGCTAGATGCCTCACCAGAGCGAGATTTTCAGGGGCATGGTCTTTACGAATGCGAGAAGCATCTTCGTGGAAGGCGACATCAAGCACCCAATGCAGTTGGTTCTCAATCCCCCAATGAGCCCGAACCGCTCGGGCAAAGCGCTCAACGCCACCATCAAGACTAAGCAGATAGTAGCGCTGCTCAAGGGTGGGAGGACAACCGGGTAAGCGTCGCTCCGATTCCACCAGACCCACGCGTGCTAGTCCTGCCCACCGTTTAGCATCAAGGAGTGCATCGACCTCTGCCAACAACCAGTGCCGACGGATTTCAATGCGCCCATGTCCACCATCAACCGTTTGATAGAACTCGTGAGGGATATCTTGGAACTCAATCTTGCGAGTCCACTCAAACAGTTGAGCCACGTCCTCGTGCATCGTGCTCTGATTCCCTTTGAGACTCAAAATGTAGTCCCCCTGCTGGGCGATGATTTGTTCAGCAATCGCTGTTTGCGTCCCCATCGCATCGAGCGTGACGATACATCCATGTAAATCCAGCACCTTGAGTAATTCGGGAATGGCTGTGATTTCATTCGACTTGTCATTCACTTTGACTTGTCCCAACACCAGTCGAGCTTGAGTGGCCCAGGCACTGACCATGTGAATTGCACCTTTGTCGGCACCTCGGTCATAAGAATGACGTAGGGTTTTGCCGTCAATGGCAATGACTTGCTTGGTGCTCAATTGCCCGACCGAGCGTACCCAACTCAGAAAACAGGTCTGGAAGGTTTTGGGGTTGAGCGCGGCAAACAAGCGGGCAATCGTGTCGTGAGAGGGAATGCCGTTGGGTAAGGCCAAAAATCGTTGCAGCCAGGCTTGTTTGGACTGACCGTAGAGTTCAATATCGACCCAAGTATCCGCGCCACAGATGACCGCACAGATAGTGAGGCCAATGATGTCAAGCAATCGATGCTCGACCAGATAGTCAACTCTTGGGTCTTCCAGCTCTTGGAAATGGTCGAGCAGCTTGGCTGACGGTGTAGGTGGCTCGGGCATTGGGTTTCCTATCAGGAGTACACCCGTTGATACTCTCAAAACGAGTATGCGTTTGCCCTGGCCATTCTTAAAGTGAATGGAACCGCTCTGCAATCCGTGAGCTCTGGCTGAATCTCGCTCTCTATGCCCTTAGTAGAATGTCAAGCCCGATAATACATTGACGGAGCCATCTTGATAGGTCAGGCTAGCTTTGAGTGAGCGAGCCTAAAGGTGTGATAGCAGTTGAATAACTTGCGACATCTCGGCGATTCGAGTCCAGTTCGAGTCCGGCTATCTCTGGCATTACTGAGATTTCAGTGCAGTAGTGGCTTGAACAACAGCGCCGACGCTGGGTTTCCGCTTTGCTGATAATGCAGAACCCAAGAGCAAATAATTGAGAGCAAGGTATATATTGAGTCACATAAACTCTTACTTCAAGCTCAACAGCAGTACTTTTAAGCTAGCTTCCTGCAACGTTAGGGTGTGATAGGACAAATTTTTCAGACAAAGTGCTTTGTTTCAGGTGCTGAAATGGTCGATTCCAAAGACGAATTAATTTTTCCCTCTCAACCCTTTCGAGGGGAAGCTAAGCCGCAAAATATTTTGTTCAACTCTAATCTGCAGGAGTTTGGCCAGCGAGTCATCATCATTTGTGCCTTAGAGAGTAACGGTAAAATTCCAACGCTTGAAGCTTACGAGCAGATCAAGCAGCTATGGAAAGGCTTGAAAAAATCGAAAAAATCCATCTATAGCGATCCAGGGTGGACGGACTTACCAGAATTGGAAGAAGGCTGAATCAGAATATCGAACTTGGGAGTTGGATTATGACAGTGCGTTCCTACTGCTGCAATCTGCTGAAAGTTGGCATATTGGGAGCTGCTATCAGTACGGCGTGGGGTACGAGTTCACTGCAAGCACGAGAGTTGCACGTACAGGCACCTGAATCAGATCGAATCGACGAACGAACGGTGTTGGTTGCTTGTGAGGCTGGAACGG
>JBCCFQ010000704.1:0-2624 GCA_039029655.1 Pseudomonadota bacterium
ACTAGCAACACCGGGTATCACAAACTCTCGACCGCCTTGAAAAATTACTACATCTGCCGCAGAAGCGTATTTGAGTTGAAAGGTCTTGAAAATCAGTTCCGGGCCAACGGTTGTTTCTACGCTGGTGAGCACCGTTTTTTTGCTTCTTGGCCGATGCAGTAATTTTTCAAGGCGGTCGAGAGTTTGTGATACCCGGTGTTGCTAGTATTTTGAGGTCCATGATCGGCGATGGCAGCCAACCTGCCGCCACCAGTCTTTATTTTAGTCAGCCAGAAGACCAAACCATCCCTGGTCTTCGAGGCAAGGGTCTTCGTCAGCACGCCGTATCCAACCAGCAAAACCAAGACGACGCTAAACCTATAGACATCACATCGGGGGGCGTCGCCACCCATCGTAACTTTGTCACCCGAATCGAAGCTGAAAGAAATCTCAATGCGGTAATTGTGAGAGATTACGCAGACAGTATGCCGTTATACGCACAGCTAATTCATCAACTAGACAAAGAACCTCTACTCATCGAGATTCAAGTCACCATAATTGATGTGGACAAAAGCAAGCTGCAGGACTTAGGCGTTGATTGGCAGTATCAAGATAGCAACATCAATACCACTTTTGGTGGCGGCAATGTCGCCAATCAAAACGGCGGTGTTCTGTTTAATACGGTTTTGGGCGAGACAGGGCGATTTCTTGCGCGAGTGAATGCACTCGCCACAGAGGGCTCCGCCAACGTGGTGTCACGGCCCCAGGTGATGACACTCAGTAACCTAGAAGCGGTGCTATCCAGCGATCAGCAATTTTTCGTCCGTATCGCTGGCCAAGAGGAGGTTGATCTATTCAACGTCACGGTTGGTACCTCTTTGCGAGTCGTACCCAATATCGTCGGTGATCAGTCGGACCCACAAATTCGGTTGTTGGTCGCCATTGAAGATGGCTCCATCGTGCCCGATGCCGCCGTGGATGAGATTCCCGTGGTGGAAAAAGCCACGCTGAACACCCAAGCCATGATCTATAACGGTGAGAGCCTTCTGTTGGGTGGACTGGTACGTGAAAGCACAAACGTCGAAGAACGGGGTGTCCCTGGGCTGCGTCGAGTACCCGGTGTGGGGAGACTATTCAAACGTAAGACCGACGTTGCCATAACGGCAGAGCGGTTGTTTCTTATCACCCCAAAAATTGTAAGCAATCAACGAACCGCCAAGCAATCTTCCTCCACCCGACCCCGGTATGACGTCCAAAGCGCTACCCCCAAAGTGTACCTCGACGGATTCTGATCATGAGAGAGCCTGTTTATCTCAATATAGAGAATGGTGTCCACGCCCGGGGCGTGCATCTTTTGGATCCGGATTCCATCTGCGTTGTGGGGTCCGGTGACCAAACAGACGTACAATTATTCGACGAGCAACTCGCCGAGCAGCATGTTGGTTTATCTATCAACGCCCAAGGTGTTTCGGTTAAGGCTTTGGGCGCATCCTGTACTCGGGGTAGCAAACAGCTTGAACCTGGGCACTCCGCGATTCTAAGTCACGGCGACGAAGTGACCCTCACCCCTTCCGATGTTCGTCTGTCGCTACACACTGGCGCAGATGAGTCTACTCCGGGCAGGGGCCAACTGTGGTTCGCTGCCACTCTATGCGCCCTACTCCTGATGGGTATTTGGCTTACCTGGGCTAACGATCAAACACCGGGCGCGCTAGAACCCACGCTACAACAGTCCGTCCAACAGTTGCTACAAGATTTAGATCCCGATGAACCCATCGTTGTAGAACTTGACGTCAACACGGCTAAACTTACCGGAACTTTGGGCGACGAGTTGCACCAACGATTGTCCGATCTTACGTCTACCCGTGAGTACATTGTCAATCAAACCCTGTCTTCCAGTAATCTCATCGCCCAGGTGGACGGTGTTTTTAGAACCAATGGCTACGCCGCCAAACTTCACTACAGAGGGTCAGGCGTTGTGCTGGTCAACAATCTCGATCCCGACAACCCTAAGGTGCAGCGCGTGGCAGCTTATGTCCAGCGAGATGTTCCCGGCGTAACAAAATTGGAGTTCGCACCTTTTGAGAGAGCCCCCGAGAAACTCGCCCTACCGGCTTTTCCGCTAGATCCCAACAAACGCTTAACCACCATTGTGGACGGCGACACCGCTTACGTGGCAACCACAGATGGCGCTCGCTACTTTGAGGGATCGGTTCTACCCAACGGACAAAAAATTCGGAAAATCACCGCCCAAGGAATTCAGGTCGATCATCACGGTGAATTGGTTTGGTTACAACTTTGAACGCGGCCTGTTCAAAAGGGTACTCACCAGTATGGTTGGCATATTCTAGACTTAAGGAGTTCTTATGTATCCCGTTAACAGATATTCAAGTGTTGGAATAGAACAGACGAAACCGGCGACGCCACACAATAGCAGTTGGTATGCGCAATTGGCTCAAGCATGGGGCTCCGCCCTGGACAAGCAAGCGGACAAGACCGCAGCCCTTGCCCAACAACTGGCAGACGGGGAAGTGAAACTGGTGCTAGTGGCGTAATGTTCACGCTGGACACCGAATCAGGTTTTGATGGCGTCGTGTTTATCACGTCGTCTTACGGCCTGGGTGAAACTGTTGTGCAAGGGGCCG
>JBCCFQ010000705.1:0-2623 GCA_039029655.1 Pseudomonadota bacterium
CCCGCCTGCAGACCAAGCGGTGATTTTTTATTGTCTTGACCTTTTCAAGTTTAAATAAGACTTTTGCTCTTTCTCTATTGGGGCTCCAATTGGCTCAAGCGGTGGAGATCGCTACCCAATTGGTCCAATTAACGGTTACCACAACTGACAACAGCACCGTGTTTAACAGTTTGGAATTTTCCCTGCAGAATGAAGCGGATCTGCTTTATGTGTTAACTGAATACCAAGGTCCCGGCGGTGCCGATGTTGGGATTGATGTCGTAGAAATCAACTCCAGCGCCAGCGTGGTGGCCGTAGGGCGCACCGGTATTCCCTCTAGCCTTCGGTATATCGATGCGATGCCGGGTTTAGATGCTCTTACTATAACCGCCACAGATTTGATCCAAGGAAGCGCGACGAGTTTCGACTTAAATTTCGGACAGGCGTCGGGACGTCAGCAGATTCTTTCCAGCGCTTACGGAATTGTTACCACCCCTACGGACAACGTGGGTGCAATAATTTTGGACACCACGCTCTCTGCTATTGGTGGTATTGCTTATACCCTGATTTTGACCGGAGACTTGTCTGAACCAGAGAGTTTCTTGCTGGTTGACGATACCAGGGTTGTGTCAACCCATGCCAAGCTCGGAATTGTTCACGCTGCGGAGTCGCTACCCGAATCGGACGTTTACATCGCTCCATTTGGTGGTGACATTTTTGTTGGAACGAAACTTGCGGACATGTTGTATCGGACGTCACGAGACCTGATTTTCGCTGACGGCCTGTACAACATTACTGTTACGACTGAAGGCAGTGAGTCCATTCTCGTTGGCCCCATCACAGTTGATCTGTCCCGGGGTTCAATAACGTCCGTCTTGATTCGCGAATCGGTGAATGGGGATGACCCTTACGGTTTGGAGGTCCTATGAAAAAGCTTATTTGTCTGTTTGGGTTCAGTGTTGCCGGCGTTGGGATTGAGGTTCACGCGCAGCATGAATACGACTTCATTGAGGCCAGGGTTGAGTATATTGAATTGGATAATCTGGATTCCCTCGGCGATCCTCAGACTTTAACAGGGTACACCTACCAGTTGGGTGCCTCCTACGATCTAAACAATGATGTGGTTCTAGTTGCCAGCATTGAACAGACGGACTTCGATGAGAGTCTTGGGTTTTCCAATCAACAACGTATCGTGAGTATTGGGGCGGGTTACCATTACCCGATTTTGGCCGATGCTGATGTGTATGGGTATGTTTCCTATGCCTCAATTGATACGGATTTAGACTCGGGCTCCGAAGACGACCAGGGTGTGCTTGCGCTGATTGGCGTTAGAGTTTTTACGTCCCAAAGATGGGAGTTCACTGGCGCAATAGAATATGCCGGTATAGAAGACCCATTGCAGGAAACTGATTCAGAGGTTTCAATAAAAGGCGATACAAGATGGCACTTCGCAGAACGTATGTCTGTCTCTGTCGGGGCTGCTTACGGTGAGGACCGCCTGAGTGTGTCTGTCAACTTCCGTTTCAGTATGGACGGTATTCGTGTGTTTTGACTCTCGGTTGAATTGGACTAAGTATGGCAGGGTTAAATCGCTAGCGCCGTTTTGTGCTAGCGAAACGCAATGCCATTGCACCAGTTTGACGAAGCACCCATCGCGGTACCAGTCGTGTGGCCGCCATGGTGAGGGAGTATCCGATGCCGGGTACTTTGATGGCATCCCCAGACATACACGCGTTGTAGGCATCCTGGGCGACCCGTTGGGGCGATAGCACCGCCAAATCGGGGATGTTGGGTGCCGCAGCCTTTGCTTTGTCGGTGGCCCCGTGCAACATGTCTGTGTCGGTAAAACCTGGACAAACGGTTGTGACAGACACATCGCTGTTATCGGTTTCAACGGAAAGGGCTTCACCTAGACTGAGTACGTAAGCTTTGGTTGCCGCATACACAGCCAAGGTGGGCACTGCCTGAAACCCAGCAATGGACGCAACATTCAAGATACGGCCGTGTCCTCGGTCCAACATGGGTTGGACGAATCGATGGCACAGGCCCGTAAGCCCGAGCACATTCACTCGAATCATGTTGTCGATGGCGGCCGGTTTCATTCGGCGAAAACTTCCGCTGGTTAAGACGCCTGCGTTGTTGACAAGGATTTCCACCTCCGCATCGGATACCCGTTCGAACAGCTCGTCTGCGGCGCCCTCTATCGCGAGATCAGCAACCTCGACCCGGGTACCAATATCATATTGGCCGCTCAGTTCCGCCGCCAACGCGTCGAGCTCCGGTTTGCGACGTGCTACTAGGATTAGATCATGGCCTTTCTTGGCAAACATGTTTGCCAGCTCTTTTCCTATTCCGGCAGAGGCGCCGGTAATCAGGGCGGTTCCTATTTGAGACATATGGATTACACACAGTGGACGGGCGGATTAGTATACCCAAAACATGAGGCATGGCGGAGTCGGGCAGCAGCGCTTGCTTTTTTGTCACTTTTCCCGCATACGTTCAGTAGGATTCTGGTGGTCCCGAAAAAACACAAGACCGAGGGTAGATTAATGATTGGTTACACAACAATAGGTGTTACAGACATGGAAGCGGCGAAGAAGTTTTACACCGAACTTCTGGATGCCAAAGTGCTGGTAGATATCGG
>JBCCFQ010000706.1:0-2622 GCA_039029655.1 Pseudomonadota bacterium
GCTCTTTGCATTCCTAACGCCGGTTTATTGTCGGTCTTGCCCTGGAAACTGCCATAGCTTTGGAAGCTCAGCGGCATAAAGGGAGAGGAAAATGTCCATTAAACCACCGTTCACAGCAATTGATGTGAAGAGATCCACATCTGGGTTCTATGAGGGACACAGTGTCGAGATCGCAATTTTATCCAAAGCTATCATGGTCGCCCTGGTTCTCTGGGCATTGATTTTCCCAGCCAACGCTAACGGCACACTTGGCAGCCTCAATGGGCAACTTCTTGAAGTGTTCAACAGCTTCTACATTATCATAGTCGGCCTCTTTTTCTTCTTCCTCCTCATTGTAGCATTGATCCCCAGTACCGGACGTCGCGTTATGGGTACGCCTGGCGAAGCGCCGGAGTTCTCGAACTTCTCTTGGTTCTCAATGATGTTTGGTGCTGGCCTTGGCGTGGGACTAATGGTCTTTGCAACTGCCGAACCATTGGGACTGTGGGGATCAAACCCGGTTGTGCTTTCAGGTGCCGTGGCTCCAAATACTGAAGAAGCACTTCAGTCTGGCTACCGCTACACCTTCCTCCACTACGGATTCCATGCATGGGCGATCTATGTGGTGACGGGCCTTTCGCTCGCCTACTATGCTTATACCCGCAATATGCCGCTGACTATCCGCACGGCTTTGACCCCTCTGTTTGGGAATCTGATGAATGGGTTCTTGGGTCACATCGTTGACGTGCTGGGTGTAGTTGCAACAATCCTTGGCGTTTCGGTAACGATTGGCTTCGGCGTTTCCCAGTTCATTGATGGCGTCTACTCAATCACCGGAATGACATGGATTATGGATCTGTCTGGCTCGGCCCCGGCTCCAAGCACGGTGGGTCT
This sequence comes from Pseudomonadota bacterium, assembly GCA_039029655.1. Taxonomy (GTDB): domain Bacteria; phylum Pseudomonadota; class Gammaproteobacteria; order Steroidobacterales; family JBCCFQ01; genus JBCCFQ01. The sequence continues at coordinate 874 of JBCCFQ010000706.1, forward strand.
GATTGCTGGTCTTATCGTTATTATGGGACTGTCCATCATTTCTGCAGTTTCGGGTGTTGGGCGTGGCGTTAAGTACCTGTCAAACCTCAATCTCGTTCTTTCGCTAATCTTACTATTTACATTTGTGGTCTTTGGCTCGTTTGTATTTGCTATGAGCACATACGTATCGGCGTTCGTAGACTACGTCCTCAACTTCTTCCAACTCAGCTTTGCAGCCTATGGGCCGCAGTCTGCCGCTGCCTTCGATGCAGCCCTACCTGCTGAGGCCGCACCATTCGCGGATGCCCTGCGTGGCGGAGCTACCAATGCTTGGGGCTCATTTGATGGTTTCAAGTCAGGTCTTGAGGGTGATGCTGCCGCTTTGCCTGATACTGTTTTGAAAGCCGCCTACGCAGCTGGCGAACAAGGTCGTCAATTCGGCTGGCAAGCCGGTTGGACAACTTTCTATTGGGCTTGGTGGATCGCATTCTCGCCATTTGTTGGCCTGTTCTTGGCAAGAATTTCCAAGGGCCGTTCAGTTAGAGAGTTCATTGTAGGCTGTGTGTTCGCACCTGCACTGGTATGTTTTGCGTGGATGACCATCCTCGGCGGAACGGCAATTGATCTCGAGCTAAGCGGTGGTGCAAACGGCGCGATTATCGGTGCTTCAAACACCGCCAAGTTGTTTGTGACTCTTGGTCAAATGATGGAAGGTGGATTGCTGTCGGCTCTAACGATCATGTGCGTAATACTTATCATGACATTTCTGGTGACGTCGGCTGACTCAGGCATTCTCGTGATGAACACGATCATGTCTGGTGGTGATCAAAATGTTGGAAACAAGCACAAAGTTGTTTGGGGTCTTATTTTGACCGCGGTAATCGGCGCCTTGATACTAGCTGCTGGTGAAAACAATCCGATGGACGCATTGCGCAACGCCATGATCATCGGGGCACTACCCTTCACGATGGTTATGGGGTTGATGTGTATCGCTCTCGGCAAAGCGCTCTTTAGAGACGGAAAGAGGGAACAAGCTGGTTCCTCCGCAACCCAACCTGCTGGGTGAGGTCGAGCAACTGGCGGGGCAAATTGCCCCGCTACTGCTCAAGGCAGTTGAAACCGCGATTCTTGATCGTCGAAACCTAATCGTGAATTCTCTTCAGGAGTAAGCTGGGCCTTTTGGATCAGTTGCCTGTTTTTTGGGTCTATCCGATTGAAGAGTGCACTCTTTGTTCGCTAGGCTGACTTGATCACTCCAATCAACCACCGCAACTGACAGTACTCGCTGTTGAATGACGGCTCTCGGGAAATCGAACCGAAACTTCTCGAAGTCATCGAATGGCCGGAATCGGCCGCAAGTGACTACCTGAGGCGCAACTTGGTCTGTTCAGTTAGAAGGATGTGTAGTGCCCGAATTGTAAACTGGACTTTATTGGGGGGCAAAAGTCCGCACTCGTTGGCAACTTGCAACCAGTTCATATTTGAACTTGGCTCTCGGCCTTCGCGGTTGACGAGAAGATACGTAAGCGCTTGTAAGGCCGCCATACTCAAGTAATGGTGGATGCGCAGATCCAACCAAAAAAAGGCCCTTGTTGACGGCAACATCCCTCCTGATGAAACCGAGTAACTGTCGGATTTAAACAAAGGCTAAGGACCGAGCTCGAAGAATAATTGGAACCCAAGACAAGTGACCAAAAAATGATTGCCGCTGGGTGTTCCTCGATATGGACAACGCGTGTTTGAGCTTACAAAAAGTCGAGCTATTTGGTA
>JBCCFQ010000707.1:0-2620 GCA_039029655.1 Pseudomonadota bacterium
AGCTTTGAGTGCTGACTCATAAAAGTTCCTTTTGTATACGCTGGCAAGTGCGAATTCCATCACATTCACGTTCACTTCACGCGGTCACCCATCACATAATTTTTTTGTTAAGTGAAAACAGCGGAACTTTCTAAGAAAACTGTCTCTCACTAGCGGCAGTTTTGCTCGCGTTTGGATTTAACTTCAAACACCAGCGACTGCTAACCCCGCCGCAATGGCCAGAAGCGCCCAACCTGGATGACGTCCTCGAGTCGCCCAAAGATTCCCGACACTTCCACTCAAGAACACCGCGGCCACACCGTAAACCACATAAGGTCTTGCGGATACGGACACAAACTCGGGCGTTACAAGCAAAAGGACAGCCGCCGCAAACCAATACACTGCACTTAACACCATGATCGCGTGCAACACGCGTTTCGCGCTCGGATTAGGGGCCTCGGAAGGGACTACCACTTTGGTTTCACCCAAGTATCCGTGAACGAGAGAAATCAAAACACCCAAGGCACCGGATGCATACAAAAGCGTATCTGTCATGAAGTTACCTCCCGGTGGTAGTGTAGAACATTAGATGAAGATTAGAAGACAAATGCGCGAAAGGCGTATTGATAAGCAGAGAATCGTATTCGGCATCCAAACGCACGAACAACCGTTGGTATATTGTATACTGAGCGGGCGGCAATGAATGGATAGGCGGGGGTCATCCTTGGGTCGTATCATTCGGATAGGGGATTATGCCTGAACGCAAACTAAGCAACTGGGTTGCGATAGCAGAGATAATATCTGCAGCTGCAGTCGTTGTCTCATTGATCTATGTTGGTCTCGAAATACGTAGAACCACATTGGAATCAGATGCCGACATTCAGGCGGAACTACTTTCCTACACACATCAGAGAAGGCACTTAGTAATTGAGAACGGTGACTTGTCCTTGTTGTTGACGAAGGGTTACGCCGCTCCCACTCAGCTTTCTCCTGATGAAGCGCTGCGATTCCAATACTATATCGAATTGCTCTATGTTGCGTGGGAACGCGCCTTTATGACGAATTCGGCCGGCGTTTTTTCCGACGAAGTTTTTGACCCTTGGAATAGCTGGTTTGTCTCGGTCGCAAAAAATGACCCGGAATTCGTTTGGCCCAAGGTGCGCGATTCTCAAGACTGGAATCGGCCTTTTGTAGAGCATGTGGATCGAGCACTAAGCTACCCGACTTCTGATTCGAAAAATGACTAAAGGGTCGGTTGTGTAGAACGCCGCTCTCGCACATTCATGTGCTTCGCGGCACCCGTGCATCAGTGGCGGAGAGGGTGGGATTCGAACCCACGAAACGGGTTAACGTTTACACGAATTCCAATCGTGCGCCTTCGACCACTCGGCCACCTCTCCGTTTTTAAACTTTGCCAGCGTATGGCTATTGTCTCGCAAGCAGCCATCCATGGAGCCTTGTCCTGCCCTCTTAGGCTCTGGGCTGTGGGGCAGGACGCGCTGATTACCTGGCGCGCTTGGGCCGGTCAAATACTTGGCCTATACTCAGAGCATTCCATGGCCAATAACAGCAAAATCAGCCGCTCGCACTTATTTTATCAAACAGATCAGCGGCGGCCTCGTGTTGCCCGCGCTGAAGGCATCTATCTGTGGGATCAAGACGGCAAACGCTACATCGACGCTTCCAGTGGCCCAATGGTGTCAAATATTGGTCATGGGAATCGTCGGGTATTAGCCGCCATGAAGCAGCAAATGGACCAAACCACGTTTGCTTACCGACTCCACTTTGAGAATGATCCCGCCGAAGAGTTAGCCGCACTTACCGCCAGCCTGATGCCAGAAGATCTCGACAGAGTCTTTTTCGTGTCCGGCGGCTCTGAAGCCATTGAAAGCTGTTTGAAACTCGCTCGGCAGTACGCCATTAGCCAAGGGGAGACCAAACGCTGGAAGGTTATCTCCCTCTACCCTTCCTATCATGGCTCCACGTTGGGGGCCACAGCTGTGACCGGGATGGATCCATTTGTGGAACCGTTTGCCGACATGATTCAGGTCATGCCAAAAATTCCCGCCGCCACCTGTTATCTGGACCAGGACCAACTGTCGGACCAGCAACGTGGCTTGGGCTATGCCGAAAAATTGCGAGAAGAAATCATCCAGCAAGACCCCGAGACAGTCTTGGCCTTCTTATTCGAACCTGTGGGTGGCGCGTCTACGGGTGCCTTGGTACCTCCGGACAGTTGGTTTCAAAGGATCGAAGAAATTTGTCAGGAATTCGGTGTATTGATGATCGCCGACGAGGTCATGACAGGCGCGGGGCGTACTGGCGCGTTTCTGGCGTGCAACCATTGGAATCTTTGCCCCGACATCATCGCACTGGCAAAGGGATTTGCGGCGGGTTATGCGCCACTGGGTGCCATGGTGGCCAAACGTCATGTCGTCGATTCTGTTATCGATCACCGGGGATTCGCCCACGGCTACACCTACGCCGGAAACCCGTTGTCCTGTGCCGCGGGGTTGGCGGTGCTAAAGGAAGTACTCGAGAACGATTTGACTCAGCAAGCCGCTACCCAAGGTGGGAAACTAAAAAAGTGCTTAGATCCACTGGCAATGCGCTACCCCTTTATTGGTCATGTACGAGGCAA
>JBCCFQ010000708.1:0-2618 GCA_039029655.1 Pseudomonadota bacterium
ATCGACAGAATTGAAGGAGCGGTTAAAGACCGGCCGGGAAGGATCTCTCAGATCATTCACATGCCCGGACCAGATCGTGAACTCAGACTGGCTTTCCTGAAGTCTTACATGAAACATTACGGTGTTTCCTGCAGCTATCTGGAAGAGGTAGTTCAACCCCCATACCTAATAAAATCAGTCACATACCAAATTTCAGTTTTGTATCGCTAACGACAAATAGTATAGCTTTGAGTGATTGGAGGGCAATTGGTTTATTCGGTTTTTACGAATCTAATGCTCGGATAGTTCGACTAGACCGTAGTTGGGAATCCAGTAGGATGAAGCCGAACCAAGGAGATCTGTCATGCATATCAGAGTACGGTCCAAAGACTTCAAGCTTACACCCTCCATTGACGGATTCGCCCGGGAGCAAGTTCATAGCGCTCTATCCCGTCTTGACACCGACTTCATTGCGGTGGATGTATTTTTAAAAGATATCAACGGCCCACGGGGTGGCGTGGATAAACAGGTATTGATCCGTGTCCGACTTCCGAATCGACAGGTAATCACAGTGACGGCAACCCACGAGAGTTTTTATGGGGCGATGGGTCAAAGCGCAAAACGTATCAAACGAGCAGTAAAAAGACATATACGCAAATCTCGTAATTTCGCCAAACGGCGTCTTGCTGACGCACTGTTGGAGAGAAGGTTAGCGATGGCAACCAACCTTGACTGATGTTCCTACACCCCCACTTGTATACACAGGAGGAACACTGCGTCGGGTAGCAAACTCGCGGGGCTTTGCCTACCTGGTCACAGCAGTCATTATTATTAATGCCATCACATTGGGGCTAGAGACGTGGCCCCGGGCCATGGCGGCGGCGGGATCGATACTCCTTGCTATCGACACCGCCGCCCTTTGGTTTTTCACCTTTGAGATCGCACTCAAGCTGTGGGTGTATCGCCGCCGATTTCCTCAGGATGGATGGAACGTTTTTGACTTCGTCATTGTTGCCCTGGCCTGGTTACCTGCCGCAGGACCACTGGCTGTGTTGCGCGCGCTGCGAATCCTACGTGTTCTGCGCTTGGTGTCCGTTGTTCCACAAATGCGGACCGTGGTGGGCGCACTGTTTAAGGCACTCCCAGGGATGGGCGCAATCGTCTCAGTATTGATTCTGCTATTTTATGTGGCAGCCGTGATGGCCACTAAGCTGTTTGGTGTGACCTTTCCGGCATGGTTTGGCAGCGTAGGTAGCTCCATGTATAGCCTGTTTCAAATCATGACATTAGAAAGTTGGTCCATGGGCATTGTTAGACCGGTTATGGAACAGCACTCACAAGCCTGGCTTTTCTTCATTCCATTCATTGTAATCACGTCATTCACTGTGCTAAACCTTTTTATCGCGCTGATAGTGAACTCAATGCAAACACTCCAATCAGAGTCTGAAGAAAACCGAGAAGCGCGTGCGGCCTTGGCTCACGATGAGCGAGAGATATTGCTACATGTGATTTACAGATTGACCCATGATGTGAAACAGATGCGCGACTCACTGCAAAAGAGCTAGTTGGAACACAGACGGGCTACCAGTCCTCCATGGGCGTCCTACCGTCCATCCAACTCCATTCCACCTCAGTCATAAACCAGGTGTACGCCTCCAAGTCAGTCACACCCCAGTCCTGAAAGTTCTTTAGACTCTCGAAAAACTGAGACGCGTTTTCGCCAGTCTGGTCATTGATAAGCGCATCGAACTGGGCCACGAAACCCACAGGTTTTTCCGGCACCGTTGCCAGAACTTTCGGAAGCCACTTGTGGTATGGAAAGAGTGTTCTATTGTAGGCCAAGAGTAAACGTGCACCATACAATGCCAATTGACTGGCACCCCGCATTAAAGTGTAGCGATTTCCATGCCGCTGACCTTCGTGGATTAACCAGTGCTGCATGAACGCCATGGAAAAAAACGATTTGATTCGTTGGTCGTGACCTGCCGCAGGGTAAACAGGTATACGCTGCAGCAGTTCCTCTAGATTGGGGATATGGGAGTACGCCGTAAAAGCCCCTTCGAACGCTGCACGGGAGGGTTCATTACCCTTTTCAGCTAGTTGATGCAGATAGTCAAGAGTGATTATCTTGCCGTCTACGTAACCACCCTCATACTCACACAAGTCTCGACGATTGATGAATAAATCTCGAGCTGCTAACTGGCGTGCATAGACCTCGTCCGTGGCAATGATGAGAAAGTCCACATCTGAATCTGGCCGAGCATAGCCCTTTGCAACAGAACCACCGATGATGAGACCAAAAAACCGTGTATCGTCTTGGTATGCCTCTACCAAACGTTCAATGGCACGTTGATGATGTTGTAGGATTTCCACGTCTTTGAGTATAACGCGGATACTTAATCGTCCCCTGAAGCAGTAAACCAGAAAGACGGACAAAACCGATCAATTGTGGTTATCACTGCACGTTCCCAGCGGCGATGGGATAACCCAACGCAGACCAACCGGCGTAACCTTCATACAAGACCGCTGTGTTTTTGTACCCAAGTTGTCTAAGACGTCTGACCGCAGATTCCGCCGCAGCTCGTGGACACTCGCAATAAGCGACAATCCATGTGTCATCGTTGGGTAAAGCGTCGTAA
>JBCCFQ010000709.1:0-2612 GCA_039029655.1 Pseudomonadota bacterium
ATTGAATCCCTATGGTTGCCTTTTACACCCAATAGAGATTTCAAAAAACAGCCTCGCATCATCGTTGGTGCCCAAGGGCATCACTATCAAACGGAAGATGGACGTAAGGTCTACGATTGTCATTCTGGTCTTTGGACCACGGGTGCAGGCCACTGCCATCCGAAAATTGTCGAAGCGGTTCAGAAGCAGGTGGCGACAATGGATTACGCCATTGGTTTCCAGGTAGCCAATAACAAGGCATTTGAGTTGGCAAGAAAAGTGGTGGATATGGCCCCCGCCGGATTTACTCAATGTTTTTTCACCAATTCTGGTTCGGAGTCTGTGGATACCGCGTTGAAAATTGCCTTGGGATACCACCGGTGTCGGGGTGAGGCGAGTCGTACTCGTTTTATTGGTCGAGAGCGTGGCTATCACGGCGTTAATTTTGGCGGCATTTCTGTGGGTGGCATGGTGCCAAATCGCAAAGCCTTTAGTGCGTGTTTGATACCTGGGGTTGATCACATCAGCCATACACACAGTATTGAACATGCCGGGTTTTCCAAGGGGCAGCCTGATTGGGGCACTCATTTGGCTGACGACTTGGAGCGACTGGCCATGTTGCACGGGCCAGAAAACATTGCCGCGGTGATCGTTGAGCCGGTGGCCGGATCGACGGGTGTTTTGCCTCCACCCAAGGGCTACTTGGAGCGTCTGAGAGAGATTTGTGATACCCACGGGATTCTCTTGATTTTTGATGAAGTGATCACAGGTTTTGGACGAATCGGCGAACCTTTTGCCGCCCAGCGGTTTGACGTCAAACCGGATATCATCACCATGGCAAAAGGCTTAACCAATGGGGTGATACCCATGGGTGGGGTGTTGGTAACGGATAAAGTTTATGACGCCTTTATGACTGGGCCTGAACATATGGTTGAGCTGTTTCATGGCTATACTTATTCCGGTCACCCGGTGGCGGCGGCCGCGGGTATAGCCGCTCTAGACGTCTACACTGAAGAAGGTACGTTTCAACAATCACGCCAACTGGAAGGACACTTTGAACAGTTATTGCATTCTTTCAAAGATCACCCAAAAGTGGTGGATGTGAGAAACTTCGGCATGATGGGTGCCATTGAAATGGCACCTAGGGAAGGCGCGCCAGGTGTGCGTGGCACCGAGGTGCACAAAATTTGTTTCTGGGAGAAAGATCTGGTGGTCCGAAACGGCATGGACACATTGCAGTTTTCTCCCTTCTTAAACAGCGCGCCAGACGATTTGGAAATGGCCATGGAGCGTATTAGACAGGTCGTGGATTCGGTTGAATAAAGAGGACACTTAATTATGAGCGCTGACCCCAAACAACTTTCTGAGGCGAACATGGTATTAGGCCACTTCATAGGCGGCCAGGACGTGGCGGATGAGGGCCGTCTGTTAGACGTGACCAACCCGGCGACAGGTGCTGTGGTTAGACAAGTGGCCATGGCCAGCGCCTCGACGGTGCAGATGGCGGTGGATGCTGCCAGCGCGGCATTCCCCGAGTGGCGTGATGTGCCGCCCACCAAGCGAGCGTCCATTTTGTTTAACTACAAGAACCTGTTGCTTGAAAACGCCCGTGAGATTACGGAGTTAATCACCCAGGAGCATGGCAAGGTGGTGGATGATGCTATGGGTGAGTTTGGTCGTGGCGTTGAGGTTGTTGATTACGCGTGTGGCATCGCCGAGCACTTAAAAGGTGAGTATTCGAAAAACGCAGGACCGGGTATAGATAGCTGGTCGGAGTTTCAACCGCTAGGCGTAGTAGCCGGAATCACACCTTTCAATTTTCCCGCCATGGTGCCCATGTGGATGTTCCCCATGGCTATAGCCTGCGGCAACACCTTTATTCTGAAGCCTTCAGAAAAAGATCCCAGCGCGCCCTTACTGTTAGCCCGTTTGTTTAAAGAAGCAGGGTTGCCTGACGGCGTCTTTAACGTCGTGAATGGCGACAAGGAAGCTGTGGACACTCTATTAACAGAACCACGAGTACAGGCAGTGAGTTTTGTCGGGTCGACGCCGATTGCTGAATACATTTATCAAACCGGCACTGCCCACGGTAAACGTGTGCAGGCGCTAGGTGGCGCGAAAAACCACGCGGTGATCATGCCCGACGCAGACATCGACAATGCCGTTAGTTCAATCATGGGTGCAGCCTATGGTTCTTGTGGCGAACGATGCATGGCCATATCCGTGGCGGTGTGTGTCGGTGAAGATACGGCGGATGCTGTGGTGGGTAAGCTTAAAGACTCAGTAGAGCAATTAAAGGTGGGCAATGGCACCGATGCATCCAATGACATGGGCCCGCTTATTACAAAGGAGCATGCCGACAAGGTACGATCCTATGTGGATCTAGGTGTGGAAGAGGGTGCATCGCTGGTGGTAGACGGTCGCGACTTAGTGGTTTCTGATCACGAAGAAGGGTTTTTTATCGGTGGATGTTTGTTCGACGGTGTTGACGCCGACATGCGCATTTACAAAGAAGAAATTTTTGGTCCGGTTCTTTGTGTCGTTCGGGTTGCCAATCAGCAACAGGCTATGGATTTGATTGATGCCCACGAGTTTGGGAACGGTACTTGTATCTTCACCCGAGACGGTGAGGC
>JBCCFQ010000710.1:0-2605 GCA_039029655.1 Pseudomonadota bacterium
AATGGCGAGATCTTAGACCATCGCTCAGAGAGTCTTTGTTTCTTGAAGCCGCCAACCTCATGGGAACTCAATCGGATCGACTGACTGAGATCCTCATTGACGAGGTTGGTTCGACCGTACTTAAAGCCAATTATGAAGTTCACCACGCCCAGGCATTCGTGAGGGGAATAGCCGGAGAGTGTCGGCGGTTGTTTGGTGACACCTATCGCTCTGATTATCCCAACGTTCATTCGTACTGTGTACGACAGCCTCTAGGTGTTGTCGTTGCGATCTCCCCGTTTAATTTTCCATTGTTGCTTGCGGTTCGAAAGATAGGGTGGGCCATGGCCGCCGGAAATTGCGTCATATTGAAACCGTCTGAAGTTTCTCCCGTAGTGGCTCTTACTCTCGCAGAAATCTTCACTCAGGCCGGGTTTCCTCCTGGTGTGCTGAATGTACTACCAGGGGACGGGGCGGATCTGGGTGATTCGTTGATCGTTGATCGCCGTGTCAAAAAGGTGACCTTCACGGGTTCGACTGCCGTTGGTAAAAAGATTGCGGCAAAGTGTGCCGCCAACATGAAAAAATTCACTCTAGAGCTCGGCGGCAAGAACCCGCTGATTGTGTTGGATGACGCAGAGCTGGACTATGCCGTAGATACCGCTGCATTTAGTAACTTTATGCATCAGGGCCAAGTATGTATGACTGGCTCTCGAGTAATAGTAGAGGCGAGTATCTACGATGAATTCCTCAAGGGTTTTGAGAAAAAAGTGCGAGGCTTGAGGGTGGGTCCACCAAGAGATCCAAGCACGGTTGTGGGTCCGCTGATACGCAGTGAGCAGCCAAGAAAAATCCAAGCCTGTGTCGACCGTGCCGTTGTTGATGGTGCAAGGCTTCTGTGCGGTGGGCGGTACAAAGGGAATTACTATGAGCCTACGATCGTGGCCGATGTTACCCCGGAAATGGATCTATTCCAGACCGAGTGTTTCGGGCCAGTGGCGGCGGTGACTAGAGCCCGTGACTTCGATCATGCATTGCAGTTGGCCAACGATAGCTGTTACGGGTTATCGGCGGCATTGCTCACCAACGATCTAGAGAAAGCGATGTCGGGCTCCGAGCGTCTTCAAGCAGGCATGGTACATATCAACGGACCGACTATTCGAGATGAGGCCGTGGTTCCTTTCGGCGGTGTGAAAGACTCCGGTATTGGTCGTGAGGGTGGCCAGTTTGCGCTGGCGGAATTCACTGAACTCAAATGGGTAACCATACAGAAGGGACGTCAAGGTTATCCGTTTTAAAAAACATGGGGGTTGAAAATGGGTGAGTTCGTCAGGGGTTGGGGGCCATTGCTCGCAGCAACACTCGGTACTATGTGCGGACTCATCACCGTCACCAACTATTCCCAAGGTTTTTTTGTAGGTCCTGTGACTGCGGATCTAGGTTGGTCTCCCCCTCAGTTTTTTTTGAGTTTCACTGTGATGATGTGCGTTGGGTTGTTTTCGGGCCCGGCAATAGGTGCACTGGCGGCGCGCTTTGGCATCAGGACTTTGGGTATCGTTGGCCTAGTTGGCCACGCGTTTGCCTACTTGGTCATCTCACTGAACAATGGCTCCTTGTTGCTTTGGTATGCAAGTTTCGCTTTGCTGGCGATATTGGCGGCGGGTTCCCTACCCATTATTTGGACCAGTGTGTTAAACGGCTGGTTTGTGAAGCACAGGGGCAAGGCAATCGGCATCACCATGGCGGGGACGGGGGTTGGTGCATTTATCTTGCCGCCCTTTGTCGAATTTTGCATTGAACAATACGGTTGGCGAACCGCCTACCGCGCGATTGGGGTGGCGGCCTTAGTCTTGGCCTTACCGTTTGTATTGGCTTGGTTTCGTGAAAACAAAACCGAGAGTGAAGAGGGCAGTAGTCAGGAATCCCGGGCTTCGGTGTGGGGCATGACACGCTCTGAGGCTATGGCCACAAGGCGATTTTGGTTACTTGGTCTCGTATTGTTTGTGACCGTATTTGTATTGGTTGGACTGTTGTCGAACTTCGAACGGATTATGACGGCAAAGGGGTTTGATAGAGGTGATGTTGCCACAATTGCATCGATCATGGGGCTCACCGTTATCTTGGGTAGGCTTCTCGTGGGCGCACTTGTGGATCGCTTCTGGGCTCCAGGCGTGGCAGCGTTTTTTTTCGTCATGCCAATTGTGTCTATCGTGCTCATGCTGGGTGACAACTCTTCATTCGTGATTGGAGTGTTGGTGGGTGTGGCCATTGGTTTGGCGGCGGGTGCTGAATTGGACCTGTTGGCCTATCTAACGGGTAGGTATTTTGGTCCAGCACACTATCCGGCGATATTTGGTGGGATATTCGCGTTCTTTACGGTTGGTGCGGGCATTGCGCCGCCGATTTATGGTGCAGGTGCCCAGATGTGGGGAGGCTACGAAATTGTCATCACCCTGTTTGAAGCCTGCCTCCTGGGACAGAAGGCGGCGCGGGCCGGGATCACCCACATTCATGCCCATTTCGGAACCAATTCCGCCGAAGTCGCCATGCTGACCGCGCTTCTGACCGGCATCGCCTATTCCTTCACCGTGCACGGGCCGGATGAATTCGACAGGCCCGAATTCAT
>JBCCFQ010000711.1:0-2600 GCA_039029655.1 Pseudomonadota bacterium
CATTCAATATCACCTGACTCTCTTTTTCGTGAACAAAGGAGTTACCTGATGAAATACGGATGGCCTCGTAGGTTGTGTTGAGGTCCAGGCCTGCTTTTTTTGCGGTAACCAGAGCTTCGCACAGGGTTACCAGATTCGCGGTGGCTAAGTAGTTTGTCATGACTTTGAGTATGGATGCGCTACCGAGAGGACCCGCGTGAAGAATCCTCCGCCCCATGGTCGTTAGTAGCGGCAACATGTCATCAAATACCTCTCGATCACAGCCCGCCAAGATTGAGATGTTGCCTGTGGCGGCTCGATGGCAACCGCCGGACACCGGGCAATCCACGGGGTGTGCGCCAGCTGATCTTACTAGCTCGCCTAAGCGCATAACTTCACTATGGTCCGTCGTGCTCATTTCCGCCCAGACCTTCCCCTCGCTAAGTCCCGCAATGATGCCTTCATCGCCTTCCATGACCTCAGAGCAGATTGTTGGGCTTGGAAGACAGGTGATCACTACGTCCACAGATTCCGCCATGTCCTTTGGGCTGCTTGCCCAGTTGGCGCCTGATTGCAAAAAGGGTTCTGCCGCTTGTTTGTCTATATCCCTCACGGTCAAATCGAATCCGTTTCTCAACACGCTTCCCGCCAGTTTCTTGCCTACGTTGCCCAAGCCAATAAAGCCGACCTTTTTCATCATATGGAAGCCCTCGGTGAATCGATATTACCCTTGTCGGGTAGCTTTTCACGGTCTTACCCTGGTTTGCAAGTGCCAACACAAATCGCTATTTTTTGTAGTTGAGCTATGGCCAAAAGAGCGGTGCTATGGATTCCCTGAAGGTCCATAAACTAATCCACCGAGATCGTTACCCTATTGACGATGTCTCTAGCGTTTCCTGTCGAAGGACCATTGCGCAGGTAAGGAAGGAACTGGACGAAGACGGTTGCGCCGTAGTCAAAGGGTTTTTGTCATCTGAGGGTCTGAAGCTACTGCGTGCCGAAGCCGTAGATCGACTGCCCCAAACTCATTACTCAAAAAAGAAGAAGTGTAACGTCTACCTCGGGGATTCTAATCCGGCTCGTCCCAGCGACCATCCGCAAAACACTTTTCTGGAACGGACAAACGGTTTTGTTACTGCGGACACTTTTGGTGAGGAGAGTCTTTCTCGACAACTCTACTACTGGCCGCCACTGAAAGAGTTCTTGCGACGCTGTCTTAACAAACGCGCGCTTTATATCTACGAAGACCCTGTCTCTAACATGATTGTTAACGTGGCGAGACGAGGGCAAAACTTTAACTGGCACTTCGACACTAACGAATTCACTATCACCATGCTTCTACAGGCAGCCGAACAGGGTGGGGTGTTTGAGTATGTGCCCAACCTTAGGCAAAAAAGGGACGAACGTTACAGCGCGGTGAAGAGAGTTTTGGATGGCGACCGATCTGCGGTCAAACCTCTCGAACTCAACCCTGGCGATCTCCAATTGTTTCTGGGGCGTTACTCGTTACATCAAGTTACTCCCAATGAGGGGGCGACAGAGCGCCTGTTGCTTATCATGTCTTTTGCGGAAACACCGAATATGGTGGGAAGCCGCGTAAGGGTACAGGACCTGTACGGAAAAGTAGCAGAGGTGCACATGAGCAAGGAAAAAGACCTTACAAGAGCCGATCAATTACTGGACTAGATAGAATGCTGAGTCAGACATTGAATGAAAAGCGAGTCGCGATTGTTGGAGGTGGCGTTATCGGCGGTGGTTGGGCTGCTCGATTTCTGCTCCATGGATGGCAGGTGTGTGTGTTCGATCCGCATCCCGACACCCAAACCCGTGTCGCAGAAGTGGTGGACAACGCTCGGCGTTCTCTACCGGCAACAATCGATGTGCCCCTACCGGATAGTGGGGCTTTAGTTTTTGCCGATACACTTGAAAATGCTGTTGCCGGGGCCGCGTGGGTGCAGGAGAGTGTGCCTGAGCGCCTGGAGATGAAGCACAAGGTCTTTCTTCAGATTCAACAAACCGCGCCTCAGGCGATCATTGGTTCTTCCACCTCCGGCTTCAAACCTTCACAGCTACAGGATGGTGCCCCTTACCCAGAGAACATTTTGGTGGCCCATCCCTTCAATCCTGTGTACCTATTGCCCCTGGTGGAAGTCGTGCCGACGGAGGTTAACACCCAGCAAATCAAGGAGCGCGCGCAACGCATACTCACCGGCATCGGTATGAAAGCGTTGTTGGTGCGAAGAGAAATAGATGCACACATTGCAGATCGATTCTTGGAGGCGGTGTGGCGGGAAGCTCTGTGGTTAGTGAACGACGACATTGCCACCACCGAGGAGATTGATGATGCCATTCGGTTTGGCTTTGGTTTGAGATGGGCTCAGATGGGTTTGTTTGAAACTTATCGTCTCGCTGGTGGAGAGGAGGGTATGGCCCATTTCATTCAGCAATTTGGCCCTGCACTTAAGTGGCCCTGGACCAAGCTGATGGATGTCCCTGACCTAACTGATGAACTCGTGCAAAAGATTGCCGATCAATCCGATGCTCAGTCTGGTGACTATTCTCTTCGTGAGTTAGAAAGAATCCGAGACCGCAACTTAGTGGCCTTTCTGCGTGCCCTTAAG
>JBCCFQ010000712.1:0-2595 GCA_039029655.1 Pseudomonadota bacterium
AAACTAGATGAGAATGGATAACGCTTCATGCTCCTTCCAGAACGCCCAACTTACGACGAAATTTGCGCTGCTTTTCAATGGCGCATCGAGCCGCAACGCCTGTGGCATCGGGGAGCTTAAGACCAGGGGACTTATTGTTTTATCGGACAACAGGTAGTCGTGTGTCCCATGTGGGCATTTATGTTGGGGACCGCAAATTCATCCATGCGCCTAACGCCAAAGGCACTGTGCGTTTTGCAAGTATCGACGACAGGTTTTGGTCCAAACGCTTCGCAGGCGCGGGACGATTCACCGCCCCTTAAGGTTTGATTAATACCGAACCACCGCGGAACCCCAGGTAAAGCCACCACCAAACGCAACCATCAACACTAAATCACCGGATTTGATTCTGCCGTCCTTAACAGCCACGTCCAAGGCGAGGGGAATAGATGCTGCTGATGTGTTGCCATGATCTTGAACCGTGGTAATCACCTTATCCTCGGGAATACTCAAGCGCTTCCCGACAGCTTGGATGATTCGAAGATTGGCCTGATGGGGAATTAACCAATCCACGTCACTGATGTTCATCTTTAGATGTTCAAGCGCCGACTTAGCGGCCTTCGCCATCGTGGAGACAGCGACCTTGAATACCGCATGACCATCCATCTGAATGGTACCCAGATGTGGATCAAAGTTGTCAAACCCCTTACCAACACCATAGGGGTAATACAATAAATCCTTATGGGCACCATCGGCACCAAGACTGGAATACAACAAACCGGGTTCATCGGATTGCTTTAAGATCGCCGCACCTGCACCATCACCGAACAAGACACAGGTCTCTCGATTACTCCAGTCCAACAGACGGGTAATACTTTCAGCCCCGAGTACCAGACAACACTTGGCTTCTCCGGACTTGATATATAAGTCCGCAATATTGACGCCGTAAATAAAACCACTGCAGGCAGCTTCCAACGTAATAGTCGGCACATCCCCTAAACCCAATGCATTGCTGATGTAACAACCTACATTTGGAAAAACGTTGTCCGGTGAGGCAGTACCTGTCACCACCATATCCATCTCGGTGGGATCTATGCCGGCTGCCTCTATGGCCTGCCTGGCTGCACCGATGCACATATCACTGGTGGTTTCGTCTTCAGCAACGCTGTGTCGACGCTCGATGCCAGTGCGAGTCTTAATCCACTCATCAGTAGTGTCCACCAACTTTTCGATATCAAAATTGGTAATTACTTTGTCCGGCAAGTATCGGCCTGTTCCAACAATTTTGGAATACATCACACCCCCCTAATATCGAACCAACGCAGACCCCCAGGTAAAGCCACCACCAAAGGCCTCCAGCAGGCACAAGTCACCCGGCTTAATGCGACCATCACGTACGGCAACGTCGAACGCCAATGGCACCGACGCAGCTGATGTATTGCCATGGTTTTGAACCGTAACTATGACCTTTTCCATGGGCAGGTTCACCTGTTTCGCGGCAGCCTGAATGATACGGATATTGGCTTGGTGCGGAATCAGCCAATCCAAATCATCGTTGCTTAGATTGTTCGCTTCCAAAGTTTCTTTGGCGATGCGACCTAATGTTCTCACAGCAACTTTGAAAACTTCGTTGCCCTTCATCTCGATAAATGCTTCGCCGTTTTTTAGACGATCAAAATCTTTGGACACCCCTGCATTCATTAAGAGCAGGTCGATATATTGACCATCGGCATGAATGTGGGTAGACAGGATGCCCGGTTCCTCAGAAGGTTTCAAAACCACAGCACCAGCGCCATCGGCAAACAACACGCAGGTGGTTCGATCTTTCCAATTGACAATACTTGAAAGGGTCTCGGCACCAATCACTAAGGCGCACTTTGCCGAACCTGCCCTCACGAACTTATCGCTGACACTTAACGCGTACAAAAATCCGGTACAAGCAGCTTCCACACTAAATGCCGGACAACCGTGAATGTCCAACCGAGCCTGCAGCAAACAACCCATATTAGGAAAAATCAGGTCCGGCGTGGTGGTGCCCACACAAATTAGATCGATATCGTCTGGAGTTACGTTGGCCGCTTCCATGGCGCGACGGGCCGCCTGCTCGGCCAAATCACAGGTGGTCTCGCCGTCAGCGATGTGACGACTCTCGATGCCCGTGCGAGTACGAATCCATTCATCGGTGGTATCAACGATCTTTTCAAGGTCTTCATTGGTCATAACTCGGTCGGGAAGACTGTGTCCTGTGCCCACGATTTTTGAATACATTATTCGACCTGTGTGTTTAGTTGTTGATCCAATAGTTTTGCTATCTTTTTTGGAACGGATTTTTGGACTTCTAGAACAGCAGTGTTAAGTGCAACTTCAAACGCCAGCGCGTCTGCACCACCGTGACTCTTGATCACAATATCCCTTAACCCCACCAAACTGGCACCATTGTACTGTCTTGGGTCGAGATTCGCGCGAAACCCGCGCAAAACCGGCAATGCAGGGATTCCCAGCAGACGATTAAGCCAAGTTTTCGAGAATTCATTACGCATGTAGATTGACAGCATTTTGGCAGCCCCCTCCATGGTTTTCACGGCTACGTTACCGGTGAATCCATCGGTAACTACC
>JBCCFQ010000713.1:0-2590 GCA_039029655.1 Pseudomonadota bacterium
CACGGCAACCACAAGCTGATGACTCGACCCTTACAAAAATGACAGAGGTCATTCGACAACGGATGACAGGACGAGTTTGGTTTGTTGGTTCAAATGTGCAAACTGCACCTCAGATAGAGTCAGGCTTTAAAGACGCCGTGAGGCTATTGGATAGCCATCTGGAGCATCGTCCGTATGTGTTGGGCGCGCGACCATCATTTGCGGATTTTGGCTTAGCGGCGCAGATCTATAGTTGTTGGATAGATCCAACGCCGGGTGGTTTTATTAGCGGTGGTTTTCCAAATGTTCTGGCATGGATTCAACGAATGCTTTGGCCACGAATCGAAGGTGACTTTGAATCTTGGTCTACCCTGGAAGCGACCCTAATGCCGTTTCTTCGTGGCCAAGTCGGCGGCCGTTTTATGCCCTGGACCCTGGCGAACTTAGCCGCTCTATCGAACGGTTCGGACCAATTCGAGGTCGAGCTAATTGATGGTTTGTGGAAGCAGAAACCCCAAAAATATCATGCAAAGTCACTGCAAATGCTGCGTGACAAATATACCCATGTGTCCCACAAGGTCGAACTTGATCGGATACTTGAACAAGCCGGCTGCTTAGAAGGACTGCAAGCCTATGACTGAAACCGTCGTCTTCGAAACACACAATGACATTGCGGTTATCCGTATCGATAATCCACCAGTTAACGCCTTGTCGCAAAGTGTCAGACAGGGTTTATTGGATTCGGTATCACAACTGGATGAGAACGATAAGCTAACAGCTGCCGTTTTGATTTGTAGCGGCCGTACATTTATCGCTGGCGCTGACATATCAGAGTTTGGTAAAGAACCGTTGCAGCCCCATCTGCCAGATGTTTTGCGCGCGATTGGTCAGTGTAAGAAACCAATTGTTGCGGCTATGCACGGTACCGTGCTCGGTGGTGGTTTTGAAACTGCACTGGCCTGTGATTACCGGGTCAGTTTTCCCAATACAAAGGTCGGATTGCCGGAAGTGAAGCTTGGGCTTATTCCAGGTGCCTTTGGCACGCAGCTTTTGCCTAGGTTAGCCGGTGTAAAAACAGCTTTGGATATGGTGACGTCCGGTCGACAAGTTTTGGTGGACTCGGAACTCGGTCAAACGTTGGTTGACGAAGTTATTCTGGGTAGCGGCTACGATGAATTGTTGGAAGGTGCTCTCAACTTCGCACAAAGGATCGCCGGGCAAACCAATCAGAGGCGGTGGCTTGCAGATGTCGTGTTGGAAAAAGAGCCAGATCACGAAGCTGTGTTTGCCGCCTACAAACAAAAAATGGCCAAGAAAAAGCGTGGATTAATCGCCGCGCAACATTGTGTGCAATCGGTGGAGAACGCGGTGGTGCTCCCATTTGAGCAAGGCGCTGCTGAAGAGCGCCGTCTCTTTATGGAATGCCGTGAGTCGTCACAATCCCAGGCGATGCGGCACGCATTTTTCGCAGAGAGAAAGTGTGCCAAGGTTGATGGTTTGGATACGTCAGCTAGTGCACTACCGGTTAAGCAGGTTGGCGTCATTGGAGCCGGAACCATGGGTGTCGGTATTGCAATGTGTTTTGCTCAGGCCGGTATGCCTGTCACATTGCTTGAAGTCGACCAGGATAGAGTCAATGCTGGTTTGGAAAAGATTCAAAGCAACTACGAACGCAGTGTTGCGCGAGGTAGAATAACCGAAGAACAGTCTGCTGCTTACTATGGTCGTGTTCGAGGTACTTGTAATTACGACGATCTCGCGGACGTTGATCTAGTGATTGAGGCCGCTTTCGAAAGCATGGAGGTTAAGAACCAGATATTTTCCACACTAGACAAAGTGTGTAAGCCCGATACCATTTTCGCCACTAACACTTCGTACTTGGACATCGACGCCATAGCAACAGTTACAAATCGGCAAGACAAAGTGCTTGGAATGCATTTTTTTAGTCCCGCACACATCATGAAGTTGCTGGAGATTGTCAGAGCCGAGCAAGTTTCAGATCAAACTCTGGTCACAGCCATTGATGTGGCACGAAAAATTGGAAAGGTGGCTGTGACCGTGGGTGTCTGCTACGGCTTTGTCGGTAATCGTATGTATGCTCGATACGGTGCCGAGGCACAGAACCTGTTGCTTGAAGGTGCGACACCGGAACTGGTGGATGCGGCTATTCGGGAGTGGGGCATGGCGATGGGGCCGTTCGAGGTTATTGACCTTACCGGGTTGGACATCGGTTACAAGGCCCGTAAGCATCAACCAAACTTACCCGATGACCCAACTTACTTCGCATTGTCGACAGTTTTTGTAGAAGCTGGACGACTTGGTCAAAAAAGCGGATCGGGTTTTTACTCTTACGGGTCTGGCAGCAAACAGCCTGACCAAGAGGCCATCAATCTGATTCGGGACACGGCGACCAAGCTTGGTGTGAAACAAATAGAATCAGATGCCAGAGAGATTCAGAATCGGCTGATTGGGGCGTTGGTGGATGAGGGCCGGGCGATTTTGAAAGAAGGAATCGCGCAACAAGCCAGCGATATTGATGTCATCTGGCTCAATGGATATGGTTTTCCCCGTCATCGGGGTGGACCAATGTGGTATGGAGACGAGGCCGGTC
>JBCCFQ010000714.1:0-2585 GCA_039029655.1 Pseudomonadota bacterium
AAAATTTTAGGATCACCTCCGGGGGTGGGTTTTCTTCAGGAATTAATCCTTCGGCAGAAAATTTTGCAACGGATTCCCCTGCAACTAGTCAGGGTTTTGGACGCGTTCACGCTGTAGCAACTAATCCAGTTACATCACAAAAGTCAGAAATTGTAAATGAGCCTGCCACTAACGCTATAGCTGCTACGCCTACTAAAGATGAGGCAGTTACGCTCTCTGATTACGAGGAGACTATACACGCACTTCAGGAACAAAATGAGATATTGATGCGTGATCATTACTCCGGTATGTTTGCCTGTTTTAGCTCTAGCGAGGACGGGAATCAGACCACGCGGCGAAATACGGAGCAAAAAGAGGCGCAACCAAAGGGAATAAGAGAACAGAAAGCCAAAAAAAGTACACAGAAAAAGGAAAAAGGTGCCCGGCAAACAGAAAAAAGTGCAGGGCAAACAAATGAACATTGGCTGGGGAGGAGTTGGCCGCGGAAGGCCGAAGGACGACGCACACCGCCAACCGTCCATTCAATCGCTGAGTATGTTTCATGTACTAAAAGTATTATCGCGGAGAAACGTCGAACATATACAGCGTCCAATCAGGAAACGCACAGCAGCGGCATCACAATGTCGTCATTCAGGCTGTTCGTCCCCGCTGGAAGGCAAGGTTGGTTAAAATTTTTGCTATTTTTACTCTTTGCAGCCTTGGTGAAGCCAGCGGCTGCCGAAAAAACCTTGCAGATCGAACCGATGGTGTGCCAGACTTTAGAGGGACGCAGTGTATGGCATCTACCATCCGAACCGCGCTGTGGCACGGTGCAACCGATCGGTGCCAGTTTACAGGCGCAGGAGATCACACTGATGCTATATAAACGTAACATGATCCAGTGCAAGACTAAGGCATGGGTCTGTATAATCGTTTATCAGAAGGTAAAAACATTCTCGTACTTTTTCAATGACGAACGCCTCAAAGAAGAGGAAACGCGCGAGGAAACAGTCACACGCGAGGACTGCACCCAAATGGTCAAGTTTCACAAATGTCCCCACGGAGCAATGACAACGGTAGGCGACATGTATCAAACCAACAATAAAGTAAACCGGGAGTAGCCAGGGGAGGGGGCATAAATTGTTGTTCGTGGAAAAAGTTCGAGGCCTGGAATTGCTATTCATACCCGGCCACAGTGTATAAGAGGCATCGTGCCCCTAAAATGGACGGTTCAGCCGGCAATGTAGCGCATTGCGAGTACTCGGAACGATCTTGCTCTTTGCAGAACGGGCGTTCCCTCGTATGGGAAGTGGACTATCGTGAGAAGTGTGAGTTTTTGGAATGGCGGAGTTTTCACGGACAGGCTTACGGGATTGCCTGGCTGGAAGAAACAGGTCAAATTGGCCTAACTTTAGTGCCACATGAGCGCGCGTATTTGCGGGGTTGTGACGATCGACCATTGTTGATGTCCGCCCAGGGGGTCGCATACCGGGTCATATCAAGTGAGAAGCGACATGCATCGTTGTATTTACGGCGGTTGCAGAGGGAAATCGCGCGAATGAGTGAGAGCGCGAGTAAGGAACGGGCCACGAATCTCCCCGGTGTCGTAACGACCGATCAACTGAGTATAGCTCTGCAAGGCGTGGTATCACAGTTGCGGCGTGATATGAGAATAACGTTTCAACAAGCTATGCACCCAACCTGTGAGAACATGGTAGTTACCTCTAAGATGCTTAGGGCTTCTGTTATAGCGAACCCGACTCTGTCTATGAGGCAGTTATTGGGAGATCCATATTTGTACGGCAAGTCGAGCGGTGAGTTAATTGAAGTTTGGCCATGTCACAGGCCCCCAGAAGGCAACTACGCTTTCTTACCGATGAATGAGACCTGTATTCGAGAAATTCCCGTTCGTTTTGCCATACATGAATACCATCAATTCGGATACCTGGACCCCACGACGAAAATTGTTCAACCAGTTGGCTCTGAGGTTGACTGTTCTTTTACTAAAGAATATCATCCTTGAACTGAACGGGTCTTCTATTAGCTATGCAAGTCAAACCGGTGATCTCACGATCATAAGCTCGGTACCAGTTCTAGGGATGTTGGAATTCAACTATAGTAAAATCCTAGAGTTGAAAGATGCAGTGTACCATCAGTTGGTTATGCACAACTGGAGTGAGGTACAATCTCAGATTTCAATTAATGACGTGCAAGGTGCCGTCCACTATCAAATGAACATATTGCGTGAGCTGGAGGTTACCCGTAGGCGGCACGGAAATGGTGCTGATACCTTATCTTCTAGCATTCTTCATCGGGGTCAATTTGGTTTTCTCTCCGGACTGGGAATTGACTGGAAGCAGACGTGGATTTTCGCAGTCTGCTTGTACGTTACGGTCATGGCGTTCATAGTGCATTGTTGTCCCGTCTTGAACGCTTTCCCAAACGCACCTAATGTCCCGAATTTGTCCGCTAGATTGCGACGTCAGTTTTCCGATAGGGCCCAGGGTCCTCAGGAGCCCGGCAACACCCCTGAGGATCATGCTCGACAGGCTGCCACTCTCTGTCGACAAAACGTCGGGATGTTCCGTAGGGTATCTCAGACGTTG
>JBCCFQ010000715.1:0-2582 GCA_039029655.1 Pseudomonadota bacterium
AGCCGCCTCCGTGGCTTAAACCAGAGACCTGGTCTCCCACTTTGTAGCGGGAGGTCTTGGTCCCAACTGCCGACACCGTACCCGATACTTCTAAGCCCAACAGTGGGTCAGCATCCTTAGGTACCGGGTACTTACCGAGACGTTGCAACACATCTGGACGATTGACACCGGCGCATTCTACTTCTATTAGAATTTCTTCTTCTCTAGGGGTCGGAGTCTCTCGGTCTACCAGTCTTAGGACTTCTGGATTACCTGGCTGTTCAAAATCGATGGCTTTCATAGGTTCATTCTCAAAAGCTGGGACGTTCTGTTTGTTTCGCAGCGTCCCGAATTACGCTGCGTAACCAACGGTGTGCGGGGCTATGATGTAACAGTGGACTCCATGCCATGGTGAGTTCAATGTCTGGAATGGGAAAAGGCGGCGGTAGGATAGCCACTTTGCGGCTGTTTTTTCTCAAAGCAGCGGCGCGGCAGGGCACTGTAGCGATCAAGTCTTGTTGTTCCGCGTGTTGTATTGCTGCGGGATAATGTCGGGTAAAGATCGCAATATTTCGAGTTTCACCCATGTCATCCAACGCTGCGTCCACCCAACCCAATCGCTGTCGGTCCTCAGGATCTATACCAAAGCCCACGCCCATACCCGTTTTGCTAACCCATACATGCCGAGCGGCCAGATAGTTTTTTAAGGTCAGCTTGTTACTGGCAGGGTGATTCTTACCCATCACGCATGCGAAGCCGTCATGCCACAAAACACTGCTATGGAATGACGAGGGTAATTCCTCAAAGCGATTGATGACGATATCTACTTTGCCTTGCTCGACTTCCGGGTATCCCACATCGCTGGGTGTGAGCATGTCTAATGTGACATTGGGTGCTTCTTTGCGGAGTCGGGTAAGTACATTTGGAACCAGCGTTGTTTCGGCGTAATCACTGGCGACGATTCGGAAGATTTCCTCGCTGTCGGCGGCATCAAACTCCGCTTTGGGTTGCAAAAAGGATTCCACACTGGCGAGGACTGAACGAAGTTGGGGTTGGATCTCCTGAGCGCGTTCGGTGGGCACCATGCCCTCGCTGGTGCGTATAAGTAGTGGGTCATGAAATACTTTCCGGAGTCGTTTTAGGGCGTTACTCATGGCCGGTTGGCTCATGCTCAAGCGCTGGGCGGCCTTGGTAACGCTCCTCTCATTTAACAGAATGTCGAGATTTCTGAGTAAATTTAGATCCAAACTCTGCAAATTCATAGGGATAGCATCACTATTGATCTCATGAATGTCGAATATAACATACATACACTGGATTTATCGTTGCAACGCGGTATAACACCTTCAACCGCACAACAAATGCAATGGGAGTGGGCCGATGGGTACAGGCAATTACGAACGTGAATTAGAAATCGCACGAATCAAGAAGGATTGGAGTGAGAATCCTCGCTGGAATGATGTAAAGCGAAATTACACCGCCGAGGATGTTGTGCGGTTGCGAGGCTCCGTGAAACGTGAAAACACCATTGCCACACGAGGCGCCACGCGACTTTGGGATTTGATTAATGGTGCATGTGAAGAAAAGTTTGGTAAGAACTATGTGAATTGTTTGGGTGCCCTAACCGGTGGACAGGCAGTCCAGCAAGTCAAAGCCGGTGTTCAAGCGATTTACTTGTCAGGTTGGCAAGTTGCGGCAGACAACAACACAGCATCCAGCATGTATCCGGACCAATCGTTGTACCCTGTTGATTCGGTCCCCGCCGTTGTCAAACGCATCATTAACTCCATGAGTCGTGCCGATCAGATTCAATGGCAAAAAGGCATCGGGCCGGGGGACGAAGGCTACATCGACTACTTTGCCCCGATTGTCGCTGACGCTGAGGCTGGATTCGGGGGTGTTCTCAATGCCTATGAGTTGATGAAGGCGATGATTGAAGCAGGCGCGTCTGGTGTTCATTTTGAAGATCAGTTGGCATCTGTAAAGAAATGCGGTCATATGGGTGGCAAAGTATTGGTACCCACACAAGAAGCGGTGCAAAAACTCGTTGCCGCTCGACTGGCTTCAGACGTGGCTGGCGTCCCCACAATTGTTTTAGCGAGAACTGATGCCAACGCCGCAGATTTGTTAACCAGCGATATTGATGAGTATGACCATCCGTTTATTCAAGGTGAGCGTTCTCCGGAAGGTTTTTATCGCACCAAGGCAGGTATCGATCAAGCCATCTCACGAGGCATTGCTTATGCGCCTTATGCTGACATGGTTTGGTGTGAGACTGCGAAACCTGATCTGGATGAAGCACGTCAGTTTGCTGAAGCGGTTAAAAAGGAATACCCAAATCAATTGCTGGCTTACAACTGTTCGCCCTCGTTTAACTGGCGGAAGAACTTGGACGACGCCACCATAGCGAGATTCCAACGTGAGTTGGGTGCTATGGGATATAAGTATCAGTTCATTACCTTGGCCGGTGTGCACAACATGTGGAACGGCATGTTCAACCTTGCTTACCACTACGCTAGAGAAGACATGTCAGCTTACGTTCGGCTCCAGGAGCAAGAATTTGCCGACGCAGACAAGGGTTACACCTTTGTTGCTCACCAGCA
>JBCCFQ010000716.1:0-2579 GCA_039029655.1 Pseudomonadota bacterium
CACAAAAAAGGGATCGTGTTGCCACGATCCCTTAAAAATACACGTGTTTAAGATCGCTAGTTTGTTTTTGCTATAGGCTCTAGCAAATTGCCGTCTGAATCAATCATCTGAATGGGCCCAAGGTTGAGGTCGCGGACACCTGCTTCGATCTTCTCCCGATCGCCCACAACCACCCAGACCAGCTTATCTGGCTGAACAACACGGGTAGCGCCATTCACATCACTGATACTTAAGCCGCGGACCTCTTCCGAATAACGATTCCAGTAGTCGTCGGGCAAACCGAACCTCACCAAGCTTGCCAAAGATCCGGCCACCGCTCCGCCGGTTTCCCAGCGACCAGGTAACGTTAGTGTCTTTTTGTCCTTAGCTCGTAGCACTTCCGTTTCCGAAGCTGGTCGGTCGTTGATAATACTGTTTAATTCGTTTTGAATTTCCAGCATGGATTCTTTGGTTTTGTCCGTTTGTACGGGCGCATAAACTAAGAATGGACGTTGGCCCTTAGCGCCCACAATCACCGAGCGAGCACCATAAGACCAGCCCTTATCTTCTCGAAGATTAAGATTGATTCGTGCGGAAAAACTACCACCCAGCACTTCATTCATGGCTTCAATGGCAATTTCATCGGGATTACTCTGTGGAGGAGCTATGTGTCCGGCAAAGATGATGGACTGTTCGGAGTTTGGTCGGTCGATCAAATAGACTGAAGAGTTTTCTTGGTGGGCGACAGTTGATAAATTCTTTTTTGGCACATCTCCAGACTTCCAGCCGCGGAATGCCTCTTCAAGTTTTGGAACTATTTCCTCCATTGTAGTATCACCGACAACAATCATGGTGCCATTATTGGGCTTAAACCAGGTGTCGTGAAAATTCTTCAGCTGGTTCACTTGCATATTGCGGACCGTATCTTCGGTGCCGCTACCAGAAAACGGCAAGCCGTAGGCGTGGTCTTTGCCATAAAGCAGCCCGGGAAAGACACGCAAGGCCATACTGAATGGCCGTGTTTTTTCCTGTTGGATCCCAGCTAGCCGTTGTTTTTGCAGTCGCTCAAAATCTGACTTTGGAAAGGACGGGTTCAAAATAACATCAGCATAGATGTCCAGGGAGTCTTCGAGGTTTTCCTTTAACGCAGACAAGCTTACCGAGGAAATGTCTAAGTTTGAGCCTGCGCCGATGGAGGCACCCAACATGGCCAATTCTTCTGATATCTCCAAGGACGTGCGAGAATCCGTACCCTCATCCAACATGGCCATGGCAAGGCTTGCGGTACCCGGAGAGCCGAACTGATCGGCTGCATAGCCCGCGTCCAGCATGAGGTTAAAGCTGACTGTGGGTACTGTGTCACGTTCGGCCACAATAACTTTCAACCCGTTGCTCAACGTCCCTCGCTTAAACTCAGGAAAGGAAACACTGGGGAAGCCATCGGGTTCTGGAATTGCACTTCGGTCTACGTCGGCATTTGACGCGGTATAGCGAGGGAATGGATGTACTTCCAACACGTACTCGCCGTCTGTGAGCCATGCGCTAGCCGCACTGCGTAGATCATCTGCCGTGGCACTTAATAAGTTCACCTGTTGCTGTTTGTGCGCATCTGGTGACCCTGCATAGACTTCACTGGCGGCTAAGATATCGCTCTTTCCACCAAAACCACCAATGCGCTCTGCACCACGAATAAAGCCAGCTCGCTTTTGGGTCTTAACGCGGGTCATCTCATCTTTGGTTGGTCCCTTGGCTATGAGTTTGGCCAGTTCCTCATCTATGGCAGTTTCCAATTCTGCCAGTCGTCGCTCTACTTCTTTAGCATCGTCGGTAGGTTGAGCGGTTGCCCAAACGAAAAACAGACCGCCTAGTGGACGATTCCAGGCGAAGGAGGCCACGTCGGTCGCGATTTGTTCGTTGTAAACCAATCGTTCGTATAGTCTTGAGTTTTTTCCGCCGGCTAAAACATCGCTTAGCAGATCAAAGTGATCCGCGGCGGCGGTACCCAACTCAGGTGTATTCCAAACCTTAATGACACGTGCTTGCGGAACTCGATCCTGCATGATCTGCCGGTGACTGCCGCTGCGTTTAGAAATCCATGCTTCATGCTTTGTCACTGGAGGGCCTGAAGGAATGCTGCCGAAGTATTGCTGGGTTTTTTCTAGCGCCAATTCGGGAGTAATGTCTCCAGCGACAACGATCACAGCGTTAGCGGCGCCATAGTATTCCTTGAACCACTCGTGTACGTCATCAAGACTTGCCGCGTTTAAGTCTTCCAGGGAGCCAATAACGGTCCAAGAGTAAGGGTGACCTTTAGGGTAGGTATTCTCCATGACCGCGTTAAACACTTTGCCATAGGGTTGATTCTCACCTTGGCGTTTCTCGTTTTGAACAACACCACGTTGCTCATCGAGTTTTTCTTGTGTGATGGCGCCCAGTAAGTTACCCATGCGGTCGGATTCAAGCCATAGAATAGAATCTAGGGCTGTCTTGGGAACGTTCTGAAAGTAGTTCGTGCGATCATTATTGGTGGTGCCGTTCAAGTCTGTAGCACCGAGTTTATCCGTGGCTTTGAACCAATCGTCGTCAAAGTTTTCGCTGCC
>JBCCFQ010000717.1:0-2570 GCA_039029655.1 Pseudomonadota bacterium
CAACGGCTGGAGGCGTGCATTACCTGCGGTCGCGCTCCAAGGTCCATTTTCTGGATCCGTAGAGGCCACGTTGGCAAAGTTGAAATTGAAGCTCACCTGATTGTTTGGCCTCATATCATCCAGTCGTGGCCTACTGACAGTTTTGGAAGCCGCAGCGCGAATCACGTGTCCCTCGGCGATCTCATAGTTCACATTCAAGCTAGGCAGGACATCCGTGTAGTCATCGCCGTCGACGATACCTGATGCCGTGACAAACAAATCCTGCCCAATTCTTGAATCGAAGCCACTGCCCTGTTGATCAACATTGACGATTTGTACGCCTAAATTTCCGTACAACGCACGATCCGCTATCTGTGTATCGAAGTCTATTTGCCCATACGTAATGAGCAACTGCTCATCAATAATATAGGTATCCCCTTCTCGGTCTGGCTGTAACAAAGCAGCATCCGTTGCAATATAGAAGCCGCTATCAAACAAACCCAGGCTGTCGTAGGCAACCACATCACCAAGACCAAGGAAACTCAGGTCCGCCGTACCAAAACGAAACTCTTCAGGTATAAGCCCGTCTTCTGGGAAAGTGGGAGCGGTCAAGAATGCACCCCCATTATCCTTGGACTTTTCACGCTCCGAAAAGTAAACCCCGACCTTTAGATTGCTAACAATCCCTAAATCCATGGGTCGTTCTGCTTCCAACTTAATCGTAGTCAGCTCTTCGTCGAAAATTGGCTCATTCACAAAGCCATCCTGGGCTTGGCTTGGACCGATGTTAGGAAAGGCCGGTTGAGGCTGGAACTGCGAAACGTTGGAGAGAGCGCCACCCCAAGCCTGGGGTCCGGCCAAACGGATGGTGTTGAAATCCCCCAGATCTACCGGTGCTAGCGAGGAGTGAGCACCATAAAAAGCACCACTTGGCGTCATCACAAAAGAACGCGGCGTTTGTGAGCCCTGTGTTGCGGAACTGGCCCGTCCAACACCTGAGTAGCTCTCAATGTTGGTGATTGTTTTATCGGATTGACTGACGGCCGCGTCAAAGGTGAGCTTCCACTCTTCTCCAAGATCGTACTCAATGTTCATGCCGAAAGCGGTCAGCTCCGCATCTCTTCGCTCTGCGTCGTTTCTGATGACCGAAAGAAAGCCATCATACTCGCCGGCTGTAACTAATCCGTTTTCGACGCCCGTTACGGTATAAGCGCCTGTGCCCCAAACGGCACCGCCTTCTTCAACACCCCGAAAAGCTTTTTCTTCGCTAAAATCGATGTATAGGGCATCCAGGGTCACAGTCAAATCATCTCGTGGTTCAAACTGCAAAACTCCGGTAACGGTGTCTCTTTCCAGAACCGCCGAGCGCACAAAGGAGTCGTGACCCGCAACAACCGTTTCACTGCCGTCCAACGTAACGCCCGGTGCTGCATTTGCTGGATCAATGGTTGGATATCCCCAACCTCTGAATTGCTCTTCCTGACTCGGTGATTCCGTTGTGGCTAGGGCAAGGGCAAGACCCACCCTGTCATCCATGAATTTTTCAGAATAACTCAACGCAAATCGGTAACCGTTATCGTCAAAGTCAGGATTCGCGGAATCCAGATTGTTTTGCTCAAAGTTGCCATTGACTGCTAGGAAAGGATCCACATCTAATGGTCTGGTGGTGCGTAGATCAACGATTCCACCTATCCCTTGGGTCGTCATTCCAGCGTCTGGTGTTTTGTAGACCAAAACCCCGCTGATGATTTCGGATGGATAAAGATCAAACTCCACGCCGCGATTGTCGCCAATGCCCAGCAACTCACGCCCATTCATGGTGACGCCAACATAGTCCTCTCGAAAACCCCGGACCGATATACCGCTGGTACGACCATTTCTTCGCTCGCCAGCCAAACCAGGCAAACGAGCTAGGGACTCCGCAATACTTGAGTCCGGAAGCTTTCCGATATCCTCGGCAGAGATGGCTTCAACAATGGTGGCCGAGTCCCGCTTGGAGGAAATCGCATCAACTAGGCTTGCCCTGAATTTTCCGTAGGCAACCACCTCTTCCATCAATTCTTCTTCAGCCGCAGGCTCTTGTTCGGTGGATTCCTGTGCCATCACGGGGCTGGACAGCAGGCCAGCGCCTGGAAGAGCAGCCGCAACCGCCAAGGAAACCGCCGTGCGGCGCCATTCTATGGTTGCTTTTTCCTCTGCTGGATGGGACGCGCTTTTGCGTTTCTTGGTGACCATGGTATCTCCCCCGCAAGGTCTTAGTTGATAGGTGTCTCCAGCATCTTATGAAACCGTAACAATGTCCGGCAATGGAATGCATACGTATTCAACTGATGAATACGTATGCATAACTTGCCAGGGGTGGCCTGGGACATTAATTTTTGCCTGGGGACAATTTGGATGGGACACACAAAGACCGGTCTAATGACAAGCGGGACATCACAACAAGTACTGCCACCCGGCAGACAAGCGGGTGCTTGCCTGCATATCACTTCATTACCAGGCTCTTTTGGCATTGGTGAGATCGGCCGTAGTGCCCGCAAATTCGTGGATGTCCTATTAGAGATGCAACTGGGTGTCTGGCAATTTCTGCC
>JBCCFQ010000718.1:0-2561 GCA_039029655.1 Pseudomonadota bacterium
CTTCTTCGCCGTCTGAATCTGCATCCAAAGTCGCAAAGTATCCGCCGCTTTCGGACTGCATTTCTCGCATTACCCAGTCAGCCGTTTCATTGGCCACTCTTCTATACATTTCATCCCCGGATGTGCGCCAAACCTGAGCGCACAATGCCAGCAATGGGCCATTGTCATACAGCATTTTTTCAAAATGGGGGATCATCCAGTACTGGTCAACAGAGTACCGATAAAAGCCACCTCCCACTTGATCATAAACGCCACCCAGGGCCATACGCTTTAAGGTGTAACTGGCCATGAATAAAGCTTTCAGGTCGACATCGTCGTCGTCTTGGGTCAGTCTCCAATGACGTAGTAGTCGTTCAACGTTGGTGGGGTGCGGAAACTTAGGCGCACTACCAAATCCGCCATACTGTTGATCAAATTGAGACTCGAGTTCGCGTCGCGCCTGTTCGAGAGGATTGGAATCTGGCACAAACTCACCGGTTTCTGGCGGCGGATTTAGGGTTTCGAATACTTGCTGAATAGACTGTTTTTGTTCCGCAATCTCAAGCCCGTGACCGTGAAAATATTCTGATACTCGAGTGAGCAGGTCGCTGAATGCCGGTAGGCCATGACGCGCCTCTTTTGGAAAATAAGTGCCGCCAAAAAATGGGGTCTGATCATCTGGTGTCAAAAACATGGTTAGCGGCCAGCCCCCGGGTCTTTGAATCAGCAATTGGTGGGCCGTTTGATAAACCTTATCCAGGTCGGGCCGCTCCTCGCGATCAAGTTTTATGTTGATGAACAAGTTGTTCATGATTTGAGCAATCTGATCGTCTTCGAAGGATTCATGGGCCATCACATGGCACCAGTGGCATGCCGAGTATCCGATAGACAACAAAATAGGTTTGTTTTGCTGCTTTGCCTGGACTAAGGCTTCCTCGCCCCAGGGATACCAATCCACTGGGTTTTCGGCGTGTTGTAGTAAGTAAGGGCTGGTTTCAGTGTTTAGTTTGTTTGGCATGGCTTAAGTTTGTACGCGGACCCGCCGCATTGGTATGTATTGGCCTAGAGCGCTGATAGAATACCATCCAATGTTGAAGTATCCCGAAATTGATCCGGTGGCCATATCCATCGGTTCTGTGAAAATCCATTGGTATGCCCTCACCTACATTGCCGGTTTGGCCATAGCCTGGTGGTTGCTCCGGCGCAGAGCCTCTCGCGGTCATGTTACCTGGCAGGCAAACAGTTCCGAAGAATCGGTCAGAGACGTCGAGGACATCGTCTTTTACAGTGCTTTAGGCATTGTGCTGGGTGGGCGAATTGGTTCTATGTTGTTTTACAATTTTGATACTTTTTTGCAAAACCCATTGGAGTTGCTCAAGGTTTGGCAAGGCGGTATGTCCTTTCACGGTGGCTTGCTCGGTGTGCTGTTGGCCATGGCCCTTTATGCCAAGTCCAAGGGCCGAACTTTTTTCCAAATGACCGACTTTATCGCGCCGGTGGTTCCTGTTGGTTTGGGTTTGGGCAGGATCGGAAATTTCATTAACGGAGAACTGTGGGGTAAGGAAACTACAGTGCCATGGGGTATGGAGTTTAAGGGTGTGGTCAGGCATCCCTCAATGCTTTATGAAGCCGTGCTGGAAGGGCTGGTGATGTTTTTGGTGTTGTGGTTTTATTCGAGAGCTGGTCGTCCCACTAGAGCGATTTCCGGATTGTTTTTGTTGTTATATGGTGTTTTTCGATTTTCTGTGGAGTTTGTACGGTTGCCGGATGGTCATATCGGTTATTTGTTGGGAGGGTGGCTAACCATGGGTCAATTACTATCAGCTCCCATGATTGTGTTTGGAATACTGCTTATGTTTCTTGCTTATCGGGAAAAAACTATATCGGCAGGTGGAACCGCATGAAGCAATATCTCGACTTGTTGCGTCGTATTCAGGGCGAAGGGTTAGAAAAAGGGGACCGCACTGGTACCGGAACCATCAGCGTTTTTGGCCACCAAATGCGCTTCGACTTGAGTCAAGGCCTTCCATTGGTCACCACCAAAAAAATCCATTTGAAGTCCGTCGTCCATGAATTGCTTTGGTTCCTAAAGGGTGACTCCAATGTCGCTTATTTGCAGGACAATGGAGTCAAGATTTGGAACGAGTGGGCAGACGAACAAGGGGATCTTGGGCCAGTGTATGGCGTGCAATGGAGAACCTGGACAAACGCCGATGGCGAAACCATTGATCAAATCAACAATGCATTGGATCAAATTAAAAACAATCCCGACTCTCGGCGAATCATTGTTAGCGCTTGGAACGTCGGTGAGCTGCACAAGATGGCGCTGGCGCCTTGCCATGCATTTTTTCAGTTTTATGTTTGCCAAGGAAAACTATCCTGCCAGTTGTACCAACGCAGCGCGGATGTGTTTTTAGGTGTGCCCTTTAATATTGCTTCCTACGCTTTGCTGGTGCACATGTTGGCCCAACAATGTGATTTGGACCCGGGGGACTTTGTGTGGACCGGTGGTGACTGTCACCTTTACCTGAATCACTTAGAACAAGCTGAGATTCAACTGGCCAGAGAACCGAAAGCTCTAC
>JBCCFQ010000719.1:0-2559 GCA_039029655.1 Pseudomonadota bacterium
GAGCTCGCCGATCAGTAAGTCAGTCTGCCTACTGGCTGAACGGTTAACTTAAAGCGCAGACTAAGCATGTAGTTGCCGGTGAGCGTAGGGTCTACGGACGCGGGTTCAATTCCCGCCACCTCCACCATTTAATGCTGTAATTTCAACAAGTTACAGATTGCCACGGAAGGCAATATACCCTCGATTTGCCCTCAAATACCCCCCTTGTGACCAACTTTTGACCAAATTTTGGTTGATGGTTTCTCCCTTAAATTTATATGCGGTTTTGACGGCATACCGTGGGACAGGAGGTGGGGTGTGGAAGTAACAGCATCACCGCTCACTTGGCCTGATGGATGGGAGAGAACGAAGCGCCGTAAAAACTCCCAATTCGGCGATCACTCCATTGCGAAAGCGATCAAGTACGTCCTGCATGAATTGGAGCTCATGGGATATCCGTCTTGGAACGTGATTATTTCCTCTGACCTGAAACTCAGACAAGACGGTCTCCCCTACTCCAGCCAGAAGAAACCAGATGATCCCGGTGTAAGCGTCTGGTTCAGAAAGTGCAATGAAACAGAGAAGCAACGCAAGGTTATCGCTAAAGACCTGTACACCGATATCGCGGACAACCTATGGGCAATCGGTAAAGTTCTGGAAGCAATGCGAGGGATTGAGCGTTGGGGCGGTGGCGACATGCTGAACCGGATGTTCACAGGATTTGTCGCTCTACCTGATCCCGAGAGCATCAATTCAATGTGGCGGTCAATATTGGGCTATGACGGGCACGACCTCTCAGAATGTGAACATGCATACCGGGTAGCTCGATCAAAAGCGCATCCAGACAAGGGCGGTAGCGAAATGGAAACCCACCACGTCAATCAAGCATGGAAGCAAGCAAGAGTGGAGTTGAGCCAATGACCACCCCCGATAACAGTGGGACAGGGACAAGCACATGAACCACATCTGCCACTGGCCTTCCTGCAACGCCCCCTGCCCTCCCAAAATGTGGGGATGCAAAAAACACTGGTTCATGCTGCCAAAGCATCTACGCGATCAGATATGGGCAACCTATCGACCCGGACAGGAAATCAGCAAAACACCATCTGCCGCATACATACGAGTTGCCCAAAAGGTTCAACAGCATTGTGAGTTGATCGACAAAGGATGGAAGTGGAGCAAGAAGGACGGCTACCAGCGTGAGGAAATGCCAATACGTGAACGAGTTGGACTAACAGACGCCAGCTACATTCAAGAGCTAATTGAAAAAGTAAGCCGACAAACCCCCGATAACAGCGGGACAGGGAGGGCGGTGTGAAGCTGACCGAACGACAAAAGGAATTACTGATCGAGTTAGAACCTGACGAATGGGTGACGCCAATGTGGGTTGGAGGCTCAGACGGAAGTCATCACAGTCAAACCCTCAGACAACTGGTGAAAAAAGGGTTGGCTGAATCGCGCGAGCGTCCGTCTATCTGCAGGATCAGGTCTGGGAAAGAATATCGCCGGACAAGTCTTGGCACTGAAACAGTTGAGGTGCTCCCCCAATGACCCCCAATCATTATTTAGATAGTGGGAGAGAGATTTGGCACCTTCCTCGCTGTAACGACGTGGATTCCTGCATCCAGAGGGTCATGCCCGACCCCGACATTGAGAATATTAATCGCAGCATTCACGTCACGATCATGCAAGGCACCACACTCGCATTCCCAATGTCTTATTCCAAGACCTGCGATACCGTTAGGCCGCGAATCGGGTATAGCGCCACAACTCGAACAGGTTTGGGTGGTGTATTTTTCGCTGACTACTTCGCACACAACTCCAGCCTGCTGGCTCTTGTACTGAATCATGTTTTTCAGCGCGCTAAGACTTACATCATTTGCAGACTTAGCGTTGGTTTTAACAAGGAACTGGGTAGACACATCGCCAATATAAATAGCACCGTGATCGTTCACCAATTTCCTACTAAATTTATGCTGTTCGTCCATTCTGCGATTGCGTATCTTCGCGTGGATAGATCGAACGCGTTGCTTTTTGTTTGCTCGTTGGGCGACACCGAGAGACTTTTGAAGGACTTTATATTGCCTACCTTCGAGTCTTCGACCATCACTGCACACAGCGGCAGATTTAAGGCCAAGATCAACGCCTATAGCCTTAGTACGACTACAGGATTCTTGGCTAACAGTAATCGCGGCACAAAAATACCATCGCCCGCGAGAGTCCTCAGCAAAGCATCCAGCTCGAAACTTGACGTCCGGTTTCAGGCCATAACTATCCCAGACTTTGAAAGAGTGGCCGGCAAAGAAAATTTGACCGAATTTGTATTTGGTAGATCGCGCCTTAAATGGTATCCATCCGAGAGAGCGGCGTTCACCGAACGATTTACGCCAACGGAGTTTTGCCTTTTTCGCGGCTCGTCGTTTCAACACAAACAGTTCGCTGGTTTCCTGAATGGTGGACGAACCAATGTAATCGAACTCTTTAGAAGCACCAACCGTATAAGGAGAGAAATCAAAACCAGTCATCCAGTGGCCGCGCTCTTTAATCGATCGGTAAGACAGCTCGTTACAAAAATTCCAA
>JBCCFQ010000720.1:0-2549 GCA_039029655.1 Pseudomonadota bacterium
CCCTGGCTGACCCGTGTCTACCTTGAAGGTGTGCCAGACGAATACCAGATCTTGGTGTCTAACCCATCCGATGCCAGACGAAAGACCCTGGAGTTGATAGACCGGGGCGCACAAGTCATAAAGACCTGGGTGGGCCTGACAAAGGAGGACTATCAAGCAATTGTTGATGCTGCCCACTCCCGCAACATCAAGGTTCACGCCCATCTGTACCACCCTAAGGCGATACAAGACGCCATTGATACCGGAGTGGATGTATTTCAACACGTGGGTTCGGCCAGAAACCCGCTATACCCGCCTGAGTTAGTCGCTCAGATCACCCATCGCGGTATTCCAATTGTGCAAACCATTTCACATAGAATCTGGGTATACCCTCGAACAAAGAGCTTCCCGAGTCGGCTTGATAACGCTTTCTTGGAGCAGGACATCCCCTCCGATATTTACCGTGAACTGCAAGAATCATTTAAGCAATTCCATCGCTTATCCTACTTTTCGGAAATCGGTCTGGAAACGAGAAACTCAAAACAATCCGCGCGACAATTCATCGACGCCAACGCCGTCATGGGTGTTGGGACCGATGCCGCAAGTCCTCTGAACTTTCATACCGAGGCAATCTGGATCGAGTTAGGTGCTCTGGTGGACAGCGGCATGACGCCGATTCAGGCAATTTCAGCAGCCACCAAAACCAACGCCGAAATCCTTGATCATTTTGAAACCCTGGGAACCATCGAACCAGGCAAGTTGGCTGACCTTATCGTGGTAGACGGCAATGTGCTTACCCAAATGGGTGACATCCCTCGTGTGGAAATTGTGGTGAAAGACGGACGGCTCTGGCATCAGCTCAAGCAACCCGATGACAATTTGCAAACAATTGCACAGCCCTTGTGAGTCTTGAATCCCTATAGTCAACGGCGTGTGCAGACAAGCGAAGGCCGTTTTTCAGCTGTTAGACCGGAATCACATGGCTTTTAGGAATGGCCACGGCTAGAATAAGCGGCCCTTAAGTCAAGGCTCAAGGTTAGCTTGGAGAACGAGAACAAATGAAAATATTGGTGGGTATAAAACGGGTCGTGGACTACAACGTCCGAATTCGGGTCAAACCCGACGGCAGCGGCGTTGTTACCGACGGTGTCAAAATGAGCGTCAATCCCTTTGACGAAATCGCCCTGGAAGAAGCCTTGCGACTCAGGGAAAAAGGTGCCGCCTCGGAAGTGATTGTTGCGTCCATTGGCACTAACGACAGCCAACAACAGCTACGCACCGGTTTAGCAATGGGCGCTGACCGCGCCATCTTAGTGGACACGGAAACGGAACTTGATTCTTTAGGTGCCGCACGAGTGTTCAAAAAACTCATCGACAAGGAAGAGCCTGGTTTGGTTATTTTGGGAAAGCAGGCTATTGATAACGATAACAATCAAACAGGACAAATGCTTGCCGCCTTATGGGGTAGACCTCAGGCCACTTTTGCTTCGGAACTCAACGTAGACGGCAACTCCGCCACAGTTGTGCGAGAAGTGGACGCCGGGTTGGAAAGCATAGATGTCGACTTACCTTTAGTGGTTACCACGGACCTAAGACTGAATGAGCCCAGATACGTCAAGCTCCCGGACATTATGAAAGCCAAGAAAAAGCCCCTAGATGTCATTGCTTTTGCCGATCTGGGAATTGAGGATCACTCTAGAATCAAAGAAACCAATTTTGAACCGCCAGAGGAACGACTAAAAGGCATTATGGTTGAGGATGTTGAAGGCCTAATTGGAGCGCTGAAAGATAAGGGGTTGTTGTAATGAGTCGCGTATTAATTGTTGCCGAACATGACGGCGAGAACCTAAATGCCAGTACCGCCAAGTGCGTCACCTGCGCCCAAGCCATGGGTGCAGATGGTGTCGACATTGCGGTGTTTTCTGAAGGCGGCGACATAACTACCCAAGCCGCCGCGCTGACCGGGGTAGAAAAAGTACTAAGCATCGCAACTTCAGATCACCAAGAGAAAATGGCGGCTACCCTTGCGCCAATGATCACAACCTTAGCCGAGAGTTACAGCCATATTTTAGGACCATCAACTACCTTTGGTAAGGATTTGATGCCTCGGGTTGCAGCGTTGCTCGGTGTACCCCAAGTCAGCGATATCATGGATGTCCTTGGCACGTATTCCTTCAAACGACCCATCTATGCCGGGAATGCGATTGTCACTGTAGAAGCACCTTCGGAACAGACTTTAGTTGCTACGGTGAGAACTGCCTCTTACGCAGCCACTGCAGAAGGTGGTTCGGCTGCCATTGAAGAACACAACTTCACCGCAGATCTGCCCAGCCACACACGTTATGGCGGATTAGAAACCAGCGGCGGCACCGACCGCCCGGATCTACAAACCGCCGCCAAAGTGGTATCCGGTGGACGTGCATTGGGTAGCAGCGAAAACTTCGACATTATTTACGCTCTAGCTGAAAAGATGGGCGCAGGCGTTGGCGCATCTCGCGCCGCCGTTGACGCAGGCTATGTACCCAACGACATGCAGGTAGGTCAAACCGGAAAAATCATTTCTCCAGACC
>JBCCFQ010000721.1:0-2537 GCA_039029655.1 Pseudomonadota bacterium
ACAAAGCATTGATAAGGATGCGGCAATACAGGCTTCCTTTACCTCAGAGCGACTTCCCAAACTGATGTTTATCTTGCTACCGGCGTTTGGGTTTTTATTTAATCTTATTTAAATGAAAAGCCGATAAATTGTTAAACGGATCATGTCGCTGCATATACATAGTGCCTTGTACATCGTCTTGATGTTCATGCTACCACTGGAAAAAATAGCCTCTGAACACCTGTTCGCGCTGGTGGCACAACTGATTACTTTTGCCTACCTGTTAGGATACTTTTTTATCGCGGTAAAACGTGTCTACCTCAGTTCATGGCCGGTGGCAATCGGCAAGTCCCTAGTCAGCCTGTTCGGATATATGATTGTCTTGTCCCTGATGATTGAGCAGACCAGCAATTTTCAAATCTTGAGCGACTAGACAAGCCAATTTGTGTATCGGAGGTGAGCATTGAGAACTATAAAACCGATATACGCCGTGTTACTCGGCTTTCTGGGTGCTGGCCTGGGTTACATCTATATTGGACGACTGGCCTACGCTGTGCTCACGTTGCTGATCTTTGCGGCCTTCTTTTCTGTTGTGGGCTGGGCAGGTATTGCCCTAGGTCCAATTGGGTTTTACTGGGTTCTTGCTTTGGCTTTGTGTTGGGCTTTGTTTCCACTGGTTCACAGCGCTATGATCGCTAAAAAAATCAAGACGGTGCCAAAGAAATGGTATTCCCATTGGATGTACTACGTTGTTTGGATAATAACAGTGGGAGTCCTAGGCAACTTCGTCGCCGTGAACCGCAGTGCGTTGTTCGGTTTTGAAACGTTTTCTATACCTTCTGTGTCCATGGCCCCCACTCTCCAGAGAGGTGACTTAATCATGGTCGACACTCGAACCATGACCAAAACATCACCAAACGTTGGGGAAATGGTGGTGTTCAAAGCATCCCATGGCTCGCCAGGTGCTTTTTTCGCAAAGCGGATCGTTGGGCTACCGGGAGACATCATTGAAGTACGCAACAACGCTCTAGTAAGAAACGGACAACCCGTAGAAGAGAACTACATCAAGTTAAGCGAGCACGCCAATGATCGCCTTAAAAATTACGGTCCAACTGTCGTGCCCAAGAACCACTATTTCATGATGGGAGACAATCGTCACAACTCCAATGATAGTCGGTTCATAGGACCCATCGAGCATAGTCTGATTCATGGAAAGGTCGTGCATCGTTGGTTCGCCTTTGAGCAAGGTGTTCAATGGGGTCGCTTCCCCCGGCGATTCTGACCCGTTTAGAGGGAAATACACTCAGTGTGTTCTTTTGAACGAACGAGGTTCAATCATTGGGGCGGCCTTAGGGCGCCAAGAAGTCTATTTGCTGGATGACGCCACGGGCCTGATTCAAATGGCTGTTCAAAACGTTTGGCAATTTCCGGCGCCTCCTTGGGCACTACCATGAGTGATGATCTGCTCTTTGAGGGACAAGCCTCAGGCTTGTCTCTCTTTTTCCGTCAGTTCGACCGAAGGCGATCGTGAAGCCACAGTTGAGCGGCTTTCCACTTGCGCTTCACTGTGGCGGGTGAAATTGCCAGTGCGTCAGCGGTTTCATCAATTGTCAGACCGGCAAAAATCCTCGCTTCAACAATGCCTACGTATTGCTGGTCTACTTTTCCAAGGTCGGTTAGAGCGGCGTCGATATCTAGGATCGACGAGGCACTTTGCTGGCTATCGTCCATTACAGTTTTATATTCTGTACGTACATCCCGCCCCCGTTTTTGAGCCTGCTCTCTGCGGGCGATGTCAATAATGACCTGACGCATTAACTTGGCGGCGACGTTGAGGAAGTGTTTACGTCCTTGCCAGTTCATTCGATCTAGCCCGACCAGCTTCAAATAGACCTCATTGACTAAGACGGTGGGTTCAACCACGCGATAATCGTTACCGGCTGCCAAAACCAGCGCCGCCTTTTGCTTTAGTTGCCGATAAAGGGATTCGATGACATGGTTTTTTTCTGGCTCTGATGCTGTGGTCCAGCGCTCCAGAACGTCCGTCAATGGCTCCGTTTGATTGCGTCCCTCATTCATCGCACAATGGTCCCACTAACTGCCCACCCGGTAAACCCAACACCGGTGGATTATGTCCAATAAAAACAAAGGGTAGAGGTATGGACAAACCCTTAGGGGAGAAGGATTTTCTGCGGCTGCTTGAGCAGGGCTTGGAACTGCCTCCAGGGCAGCGCCAGGACTGGCTGGCTACGCTTCCAATCTCCGCGCCAGACAAAACACGGCTTGCCAGACTGCTGGATCAAATGACCCAAGCCGAGGTGAACATCAACCCAACCCAGATTCGTCATGACTGGTTGGAGAACCCCATAAAACCGGGCGCCGAAATTGGTTCTTTTCGCATACTGGACCTCATCGGCACCGGGGGTATGGGCCATGTATACCTTGCAGAAAGAGTCGAGGGTGACTTTGATCAACAAGTTGCCATCAAATTACTGAACGCTCGCGTCGTCGATCAAGAATTGCTAAGCCTGTTTAACAATGAACGTCAGATACTTGCC
>JBCCFQ010000722.1:0-2529 GCA_039029655.1 Pseudomonadota bacterium
CCGTTCGCAACCTCCCTTCCATTGATGGATTTCGAGTGTTTAAGACTTCAGGCATGTTAGGAAACGATCACAAACCACCCTATGAATACGTGGAAATGATTGACGTAAATAATATGGACACTTTTTCCCAGGACGTTGGGACACAGACCATGCAGCAAGTTGCCGCTGAGTTTCAAAGCTTTGCAGATAACCCAATGTTCATCCTATCGGACGATCTGGAGTAAGCCATGATGGATCTATCAGGCAAGGTGGCCATTGTTACAGGCTCTGGTCGAGCTAGGGGTTTAGGCGAAGGCATCTTAGAGACGTTATCTCAGTGTGGATGTGACGTTGTTGTGAGCGACATAGGCGAAGCCAAGCCTGGCTTATCGTCCGACAACATCGGAGCCACCGAGGAAATGGAGAGCATCGCCCAGCAACTTCGAGATCAGGGCACCAACGCGATAGCGGTTCCCTGCGACGTCCGGCAAGAATCGGAAGTACAAAACCTCATCGCAAAAACGGTGGAACACTTCGGACAGTTGGATATTTTGGTGAACAACGCGGGCGTGGGCTATGTGATGACACCAATGGACGAACTAAGCCTAGAACAATGGCAATTGGTCATCGACGTCAATCTCACAGGCGCGTTTTTGTGCAGCAAATACGCGGCGAGACAAATGACCAGTCAAGGCAAGGGAGGCCGTATCGTCAATATCGCAAGCCAGGCGGCCAAATCAGGTTTTCCACACATGGCGTCCTATATCGCTTCAAAGCATGGACTGGTTGGGTTGACACGCTCCAATGCCGTCGAACTCGGCAAGTCTGGCATCACCATCAATGCAGTTTGTCCTAATCACGTAACCACCGGGCTTGGCGAAAAACAAAACGAGTACTTTTCCAAGTTTAAAGGCATGACCGTGGATGAGTACTTAGCCGATATGGCCAATCGTATACCCGTTGGACGCCCGGGACTTCCCAGCGACACCGCTGCGATTGTGGCGTTTTTGTGTTCCGACGAAGCTGTGTTCATTACCGGTGAAGCTTGGAATGTCAGTGGCGGCGAGGAAATGCATTAACCGCAAATAAGTCAATAACTGGTGTCCGGTACCAAAAACTGGGTACCAAAAACTGAAAAAGTCAATGAAGAGTGACCGGTACTTGAAACATATCAAACTGAAAAAGCCTCGGCCGTTGACCGAGGCTTTTTGTTGTGTTCTAAAGAAGATTAGTTGCCGAAACGTTTATTAAACGTCAACGACCATGTCATGGGGTCTTGAATGTACGGGAACACCAAGACGGAAACGACTTGGTCGCGATCACTGCAGTTTTTGCATTGTGCAGACAGCGTCCAGTTTCCAGCCGTGTTTTCCAATGTGATTCCACCGTTAACGATCGTGTAACCGTCAACCAATCCAATGTCCACACCAGAGGTTCCTACGTTGTGATCACCGTAAATGGTGGCGGTAATGCGTGGCACCAGATTGAAGTCCGCGCCTAAAGGAATGGTCCACCATCCGCCCAAGGCCGCTTGGTATTCGGGAGCACGTACGGGGTCAGCAATATCACCGTTTGGATCAACAATACCTTGAGCGCATTGCAAACCGTTTTGTTGGCAATTGGCTTGCTGGGCAACAATGCTTGGGTCTAAGTTCGTGTACTCCGAATCCAAAACCCCGATGTTTGCAAACAGGGTTAGGTTGTCCGTAGGCAACGCCATGATCTCGGCTTCTACGCCGTTGATGTCCAAGTCCGCAAAGTTTCTAGTGATAAAGGTAATACCACCATTGGGATCCGTAAACGCCGAGGGTAGTTGAAAGTCTTCAACATCGGCCGTGAAGGCTGTCAGATTAAGACGGAATCGACCGTCAGCCCAATCGGAGCGCAATCCCCCTTCGTAGT
Organism: Pseudomonadota bacterium; assembly: GCA_039029655.1. Taxonomy (GTDB): domain Bacteria; phylum Pseudomonadota; class Gammaproteobacteria; order Steroidobacterales; family JBCCFQ01; genus JBCCFQ01. The sequence goes on from JBCCFQ010000722.1 coordinate 1,882, forward strand.
TCCAAACCTTCTCAGCGCTAAAGGGCTGCAGCGTCTCGGCCAACGTGCCGCGAGCATTCCAACCGCCAGACTTAAACCCTCGCGTTGCTGACACGTACCACATAACGTCATCGGATTGCTGAAACTGTAACGACACCCTCGGTGTGATCAGCGATTCCGATTGTTCTACAGGCACACCCGCCGCAATCAAATCCGCTGTGGTGATAACAGCACCGCCGGTTGCGGGCACAAGTGGGTTACCGTTGTCGGTTAACTCGATTTCTTTTTCTTCATCGGTGTATCTAGCACCCAATGTTAGGGTGGTTCGATCACTCATTCGCCAATCAATTTGACCGTACACCGCCCACGAATCGGTATCGTTCTCTAGAAGGCGATCGTACTGGAATAACGCAAACCCGGGAGGAGGAGCCAAACCAATGGCTCCCAAATCGAAAATCTGAGCGAAGTCCGTGTCGTTCTCTTCGCTAAAGTAAAAGAAACCCGCTACATAATCGATCTTCTCATTGGCACTGGTGCCGCTGATCTTAATCTCTTGGGTAAATTGGTCGTGATCACCCTCGTTCGCGATGGTGAATCCACCAAATTGGAAAGGCGCATCAAAAAAGTCGAGGAGAAACTCTTGATCCAACCTTAAGTAGCTTGTAAGAA
>JBCCFQ010000723.1:0-2528 GCA_039029655.1 Pseudomonadota bacterium
CCGCTTGAATGGCGCTTTTGTTGAATAGCGAACTGGTGGACTCCACCACCGTGACATTTCTAACGCTGCCAGTGACTGTCACTACAAACTCCACCAGCACCTGTCCTTCAATGCCTTTCTCTTGAGCTCGTCTGGGGTAAATTGGTTGTACTTTGGCTAGGGGTAGAACATCACCGTCCGCAATCATGCCGGGTTGGTTCTTTGGCAAAGTCGGAGTAACCGGCAAGTGACCGAACTCCACATTGGTGTTTGTCGTGGGGATTTGTGGTGTAGTAGGTTTAGGTGATTCCGGAGGCATTTCCACCGGTTTTGGTCTTGGTACCCGTGGTTTTTTCTCAATGGTTTCGATTTCTTCCCGAACCGTGTACCAATCAAATTCTATGGGTTTGGCTTGTGCGTCGAACGTACCTTTGCCGCTATAGATGAGGATCTGCATTAACATTAACAGTCCAAAAGTAATACTGGCGCCGAGTCCTACTGACATTCCATATTTGGCAAGCATATGATTCTCCTAGGTTTGCGGCCCAATACCTTGAACTACGAGGTAATACTATACTTTGTAGTTCAAGGTATGTAAACTGTCAAGCATGAAACAATCAAATCCGCCATTTATGAGTGGTGTACCTGAGCTCCTAGTGCTTAGGCTGTTAGCGAACCAGGAGATGTATGGGTATGAGCTGGTACGCACAATAAAACTTGTGACAGGTGAGGCCATTAGTATCGGAGAGGGGGTGATTTACCCCATTTTGCATAACTTGGAGTCCGCCGGTGCGTTGAAAGCAAAACGCAAGCCTGTCAATGGTCGAACTCGCGTCTATTACTCAGTCACAACAAAAGGGCAGAAGCGTTTACAACTTTTGATTTCTGATTGGCAACGCATAAATTCAGGAGTGAAAGCGGCCCTTGGGGAGCCAGAGCATGCGTGAATCTTTTCGGGCATTAGGACGGCGTTTGTTGCAAGAGGGGATTGCACCGCGATATGTGTTGAGAACCATCAATGAACTTCGGGATCATGAAGCTGACCTAATCGACGAAGCCATATTGGCTGGGTGCAATTACGGGCAGGCTAAACATGAAGCACGACAAAGGTTGGGTGATGAGAATGCGCTTTTGTCGGTGGTTGCAGCACACAAAAGACTGCACGCGCGGTTCAAAAGCTTCAATTGGCAACTGTATCGACTACGAACAATGCTGGTGCCGCAAGAAGAAAGTTTTGTGACATCGCCTGCCTATGGTCCAGGCATTGCTCGATGGAGCATGTCTATTTGTTGCAGTGGCATGATCACCTTCACGCTGCTGTTTACTATGCAGGCAGTGATTAGCTAGCCTTATTGCTCTTCAGCAGCCAATTCTTGCTGTTCGATTTTTTTCCAACTGTCACGTAAAGACACCACGCGATGAAAGCGAGGTGACTGAGCGTTGCTGTCCAAAGTGAAATAGCCCATACGCTCGAACTGATAGGTAGTACCAATCTCGGCGTGCCCCAAGGAGGGCTCAAGTTGGGCTCCATCAAAGGATACCAGCGACTCTTCGTTTAGGTCATCCAAAAACTCGCTGCCACCCGCACCTGGTCTGGCTTTTTTGAATAGACGATCGTACACCCTCACAGGTGTTTGTACGGCGTGTTTTGCGGACACCCAATGAATCGTGCCTTTGACCTTACGTTCTGATTGCCCGCTACCGCTGCGGGTGTCGGGGTCGTAGCTACAGCGCAGTTCTACCACCTGGCCGTTGTCGTCCTTGATCACCTCTTCGCATTTGATAATGTAGGCGTATCGAAGTCTCACTTCACCTTCGGGTTTGAGTCTAAAAAACTTTCTGGGCGCCTCTTCCATGAAGTCAGAACGTTCGATCCAAAGCGTTTTGGAGAACGGCAACTGTCGCTCACCCATGTCAGGATCGTTAGGGTGGTTTTTCGCCGTCATCTGTTCTTCTAAGTCGTCCGGATAATTGGTTAATACGACTTTTAGTGGATCCAGTACACCCATGACCCGAGGCGCTACGTCCCCCAATGCCTCGCGAACGCTATTTTCTAACGAGCCCATCTCTATGAGATTTTCTTTCTTGGTAATGCCAATGCGTTGACAAAAATCCCGAATGGCTTCCGGTGGATAGCCTCGCCGGCGCATACCGGCCAGGGTGGGCATACGCGGGTCATCCCAGCCATCGACAATGCCTTTCTCAATGAGTGCGGCGAGCTGGCGTTTGCTGGTGATGGTATAGGCCAAATTCAGGCGAGAAAACTCGATTTGTCTAGGTCGATGCTCAGGTTTCAGTACGTCCAGAAACCAATCATACAGTGGTCTATGGTCCTCAAATTCCAGGGTACATAGAGAGTGGGTGATTCCTTCGTACGCATCGGATAAGCCGTGGGCGAAGTCATACATCGGATAAATACACCATTTATCGCCAGTCAAGGGATGGTTTTGGTGTTTGATACGATAAAGCGCTGGGTCACGCAGATTGATGTTGGGCGATGCCATATCTATTTTTGCGCGAAGTATATGAGCCCCTTCCTCGAATTCACC
>JBCCFQ010000724.1:0-2525 GCA_039029655.1 Pseudomonadota bacterium
AGAAGTCATGCTCACAGCCGCCCCCAGGCGTTGGGTTGATGTCGACGAGGCCATAGCCGTGCTCAACGAGGCCCGATGTGACCCGCCCAAGCCAGTAGAGGATTCCAATTGCGGTGGCTGGTTAGATGGTGTGCGAATTCTTGATCTATGCAACGTAATTGCGGGCCCTCACTCAGTGACTTATTTGGCGCGTTTTGGTGCTGAGGTCATAAAATTGGATTCCGCACTCCCCTCTTATGACAGTGGCAACGCGGTGGTCTACGGGTTTTCCCATATGCGTGGAAAACAATCTTTGTTGGCAGATATCCGCAGTGTTGAAGGCCAACAGATGCTCAAAAGGATCATAAGAGAAATTGACGTGGTTGTTTGGAATGCGCCGGATGATCAAATCAAAAATTTGGGACTTGATCAAGACAGTATTCAGGCCATCAATCCGGACGCTATCTTTTGCAAATTGGACTGTTTCTCAGGTGTGAGGCCCGGCCCGCGTTCGAACTACTTGGGATATGACGATTTGGTCCAGGCCGCCACGGGAATTATGGTGCGATTTGGCGGTTCTATGGAAACGCCAGAAGAGCACGCCCATGTTGGCACCATCGACGTGATGTGTGGTTTTGGCGGAGCGTTAGGTGTTGCAACCGCTTTGTATCACAAACTAAAAACGGGAAAAACATTGCGCCCTTGCACTTCACTTGCTGCTCTAAGTGGGCTGCTACAGATTCCTTTTTGTCATGACTTTTCGACTCGAGGTCCTTTTGACGAGCCATCCGGTCGTGACTGTCAAGGTTATAACGAGCTCAAGCGTTTCTATCGGGGTTCTTGTGGTGGTTACTTCTTCCTTTGTGCCCAAGAGCAAGACATTGCGAAATTTGACCTACTACCCCCCTTGGACAAGCTTGCAAACTTGCGACAATGTGATCGGGCGCTTTTCTTGGAGACTACTTTCTTGTCTGCCAGTGCTCGAGACTGGCAATCCCGTCTTCAATCCGTGGGTATTGGCGCTGCTTTTTGCGAGAACATAGAGACGCTTCGTAGTGAAAACAGCCGCGCGGCGGGTCCATCAGCAGGTACCAATCAAGGAAGTTTTTCCTTCTCCACTTACCATGATCACCCAAGTGGGCACTGCGTCACCCAGCTTGATCCTTACGCAATACGGCCACGTCGTGGCAAAATCTATGCGCTAACCGCTGCGGAAAAGTATGGTGCATCTACGCGAAGTGTGCTTCGTGACTTGAACTATACGGATGCGGAAATCGACGCCATGATCGATGCTGGGAGTGTCAGCGAGTCTTGGAGTGACGAATACTTACCCAGTTGAATTCGACAAGCCTTTCTTTGCTATCATAGCCGAAAAAGGGTTTACCCATGCATCCCAACATCGTAAAACATCCCGAGCTTGCCGAAGCGGGTGCCCAGCGTATTGCCTGGGTGAAGCAGAACATGCCTATCCTTGGGATCATTGGTCAACGGTTTGAAAAAGAAAAACCGTTCCGGGGCAAACGGGTTTTGGTGTGCGTTCATCTGGAAGCGAAGACCAGCTATTTGGCATTGTTGTTTGCTCAGGGTGGTGCGGAAGTGGTGGTCACGGGTAGCAATCCCGATTCCACTAAAGACGATGTGGTGGCGGCTTTAGACCAAGCCGGTCTTCATGTGTATGCTGCTCACGGTGCCAGTCACGATGACATGCAGCAATATATGTCCTATGCATTGGATCTTAATCCCAACATTGTGATTGACGACGGCGGTGACGTCGTGGAGCTACTGCATGGTGAGCGACAGGACGTTGCCCAACATATTGTGGGCGTGTGCGAAGAAACCACCACTGGCGTCCTACGTGCTCGGGCTCGGGCCAAAGCCGGCCAGCTTGAGTTTCCGGTTGTGTTAATTAATGACGCCCATTGCAAGTATCTATTTGATAACTATCACGGTACCGGGCAGTCCGTTTGGGATGCCATTATGCGCTCTACCAATCTTTCCGTGTGTGGCAAGACCGTGGTGATTTTGGGGTTTGGTTGGTGTGGTCAAGGGTGTGCGGATCGCGCCCGGGGACTGGGCGCCAATGTTATTGTCTGCGAAACGGACCCCATCAAAGCCGTTGCCGCCCATCTGCATGGTTATCGAGTCATGCCAAGTTTGGAAGCAAGCTTGGAGGCAGATTTTTTTGTCACCGCAACGGGGAGTAAGCATGTCTTGAATGCAGGTCACTTCTCAAGTATGAAAAATGGTGCCGTGATCGCCAATGCGGGTCACTTTCATCTCGAGTTAGACTTGGCGTCATTAAAGTCTTTGGCCATCCAACACCAACAGGTGCGAGACAACGTCACCGCCTATAAGCTGGATGACCACCGATCAGTTTTTCTGTTAGGGGGTGGTAACATCGTTAACATTGCTTGTGGCGATGGTCATCCTGCCGAAATCATGGACACCAGTTTTGCATTGCAAGCATTATCGGCTGAATACTTGGTGTCCCGTGGGCAAAATCTATCAAAGGGTGTCCATGTTGTTCCACAGACCATCGATCAAAA
>JBCCFQ010000725.1:0-2523 GCA_039029655.1 Pseudomonadota bacterium
CAGTGATATCTTCAAAGGCGCCATAGTAACGTGTGGCCGCACCTTCGCTATTTAATTGCGCTTTTCCAGAGGTTCTTACTTTTGAAGAGGAAACACCCTATGCACCAAACTCTCCCTATGCGGCCAGTAAAGCCGGATCTGATCATCTGGTACGCGCCTACCACAAGACCTATGGACTCAACGTAACAACCAGCAACTGTTCAAACAACTACGGGCCATTTCAGTTTCCGGAAAAACTCATTCCTTTGACTATTTCCAATGCACTAACGGGAAAAAACCTACCGGTTTACGGTGACGGATCCAACATAAGAGATTGGCTCTACGTTGTGGATCATTGTCGCGGTATCGAGTGTGTTCTAAACCAAGGCCGAATTGGGGAGACTTATAATATTGGTGGCGCAAACGAGATTGCCAATATCAACATTGTTAATGAGATTTGCCGTCGAATCGATATAAAGTTCCAGACAGAGCCTGCACTGGGCAAACGATTCGTGAATTGCCCCGCCTCATCAAACCAAAAAACAGAATCATTGATCACTTTCGTCACCGACAGACCCGGTCATGACTGGCGTTATGCCATTTGTCCCGACAAGACCAACAAGGAGTTGGGGTTTTCACCCCATGTAGATTTCACAACCGGGTTGGACATGACTATCCAGTGGATGCTGGATCAAGAAGACTGGTGGCAAGCCATTTTAGACGGGAGTTATAGATCAGGATCAGTTAGCTAAAGATCGCGGACTACGCCAACTCCCCGTGCGCAGTACGTTCTTGTAGTAAACCAACAGCCGCCTAAAGATGCTACTTCTAATAACCAACTGTTCTACTCGTCCAAGGGTAATGAGGTTAGCCAAGCTCGCCAACATTAAGGGCGGAAGCCGAAGAGTGACAAGAAAGAAGTGCGTTAATTGTCTCTTGGGCGGCGAAAAATGCTTACCCACGAACACATGCTTTGAAATCATCACCTCGAGTTTGGTCATTGCGGCAACTGCAGGGTTACTACGACTTGACCCACCATGGACGTGAGTGACGACAACCGTGGGTAGGCAAGCAACCCGCCAACCACGTTTTGTGGCTCTCCAGCAGAAGTCCGTATCTTCGACATACATCCAATAGTCCTGAGACCAACCGCCTAGCTCATCATACTTAGCTCGGTCAATCATGAAAACTGACCCACTCACCCAGTCACAGTAAGCCAGCTCATCATTGACGGTCCTTGGATCCGGATACTTTGCACCAGTGAACCATTTGCTCAGTGCTTTCAGGGTTTTACTTTGGGAAAGCATAGTAGGAAACCGGTCAAATACTTTCTGCCGCCGACCCTTACTGTCCACCTGCATGGGTGCGAGTATCGCCACCTCGGGCAGCTCTTTCTTGGCCTCGAGCAGTCTGTGTAGCTCACTGCACCGAGCGACCACATCAGGATTCATGAACAGTAGATATTCGCCGCTGGCCTTGGCCGCTCCGAGATTGTTGCCAAAAGCGAACCCGCTGTTGGCCGGGTTCGCGACGAAGGTCACCCATGAGTAACGCTGTTTGAACGGATCTAGACGACGGGCCTCTGACTCGTTGTCCACCACAATCACTTCCCAATCGTCCGGCATACCTTCCCTTAGGACATCCAGTGCATGCTCTAGGTGGACCCAAGCTTTGTAGTTAACAATGATTATTGACAGTTGCATTGGAGGCGATAATAGCCCCCTGACCTCCGCCTAACAATGGCAAGGAATAATCGGTGTTTATGGTCAATGGGTTTGAGACTTCCCAAATAGGGCGCGGGCCGAGTCAAATCAAGGTCCCATTTTGACCATTAAAGTGTCTGTCTTTGGCAACAGTACTTTTTGTACTCACTGGAGCAAAAACATGACTGATGAAGAAGTGTGAATTTCATCTCACTTTCACAAATCAACCGCAAAATTTGGGCACTGTGACATTGCCAAGGGCTGGATTAATCACGTATAGATAGAACCCACATTCACTACATTATGTCGATTTTGGGAGCACAAACGTAATGGCCGAAGATACCGTTGTTATGCAGGATACTGGAATTTTTGATCCGGAAAGCATCGTTGCCGAAGTGGAACAAGCAGCCAAGGAAAAGAAGATTAATCCAAAGCTTGCAGCAAAACGTCGTCTAGAAGAAATGATGGAACGTAAGCGTTTAGATGGTGTTCTGAAGGAATACTACGACGACGAAGAGTGATGTACGGGGTTCTAGTGGAAATCCCTAGAATGAGTGTTTAGCTGTCCTAGGTAACCACTATAATCCCAGATTCGCTTCACAATGACGTGAAGTACACCATCCTTTTTTTGAATTTCTCCAGAAACCACCATCAGTTTTGAATTAAGCAGCGCTTGTCTATAGCGTTCAGCAACATGGTGCCATATCACCAAGTTGCTGGTACCCGTTTCATCTTCTAAAGTCACAAAAATAACACCAGAGGCTGTACCTGGCCTCTGCCTAGTAATAACCAAACCACCAGTACGAACCACCGTTTCGTGGGCTTGGAGCCACAAATCCTC
>JBCCFQ010000726.1:0-2515 GCA_039029655.1 Pseudomonadota bacterium
AGATCGGGGCGGCCGTTAGCTTGCAGCCATTCAAGAGCAGCCTCTGCAGTGTTGGCAGACTCTACAGCACATCCTGCCTGTTTCAGTAGCGCCACAATTAGACGCTGTTCGGTAGGAGAATCTTCTACGACGAGCACTCGTTTCATTTAGTCTGTCTCCACAGCAAGAGAGGTTAATTGCGCGATCGCCGACAGTAATTGTTCGGCGTTAAACGGTTTGGTCATGTAGTCAGTGGCTCCGACCACGCGAGCCCGCAGGCGATCGAATAGACCGTCCCGTCCCGTCAACATGACAATGGGAATGTCGCCAAGCGCGTCTGACTGGCGCAACATCCGGCACAATTCGTACCCATCTACCTCTGGCATGGTGATGTCCATCAACACCAAATCGGGTTGCTGGCGCGCCAAGGTTGTCAGGGCACGAGCCGGTTCGGTCAATCCCAACACGCGATAGCCAGCTGCCTCAAGGGTTAATTTCACCGTACGCTGCACGGCCTGGCTGTCGTCAATGCAAGCTACTAGGGGTTGCCGTCCGCCTTTCACCGTGGCTCGAAACGAATTGATGCCAATGATATTTTCGCGAGCTAGCAAGCGGACGACATTCGCCACTTGGCGCACGTCAATCTTCAAGTGGCGGCCAATATCGTACAGACAATAGTTCTGTGATAGAACATGCCCCCACATTCCTACCAAACGAGGATTGGAGGATGCTTCTGCCAGAACGCTCTGCAAACGATTGCTATCTTGCAAATAAGGTCGCTGGAAGGGCAAACAGGCTTGCGAACGTAACTCGTTCCACTCCCGAATGCGACCGCTAGCCGAACGGGCCGTGTCCAGAAATGGCACCGAAATCAAGATGGGATCGAGACCGACGCGGCGATCGACTTGCAGCTCTGCTTCGGGGATAGCCAATACGTGAATCAGGGCTTCCAGAGTTGTAGTGAAAAGCAGCTGGCGTACTTGCTGGAAAGACAGCCGACCCGACTGCCAATACTTGCAGAGGTAATTGTAGTCTGAGGTGGCATTTTCCCAAGGAGCTATCTCAAGGTCGGGATTCGTCCGTTGCAGGAGATAGGCTATGCGCTCTTGCTGGCCGACTAAACTGCTGGCGTAGTGAACCTTGCCCTTGCCAACATAGATTCCCCACACTACCCCACTATCTGCTGGGTCGCGAATGACAAGCTTTCCAGTTACTTCGCGGACAGCCATTTCCTGCAAAGCCCGCGCAGGAGATCCCGGCTTAGATGTAGCCATACCGGTCGGCTTTTCCATGACGGACGTACTCACCATGACTGCATTCCATCCATACTTTGATACGAGGACTCCCGAACACTTGTGTAGAAATCTGCGGACTCAACTACCATGCTTGCACTGTCAATATCGATCAACAATTCGTAAAAGCACGGAACTGCAATTGGAGCATCAACAAAAATACGGAAATAAAAAATTCAAATTATCAGATTAAGTTGTGGATTTTAGGGGGATGAGAACGACAGATTCGATTGCATATTGAATGACGCCGTTTGCAAGATGAACAGATGACTTAAGCCTGTAGAATTCCACATCTAAAAATGATTCGATTGGCTCTCTTGCCCATTGAATTGAGTGCATTAGTTGTCTGACTCCACTGGGCAAGCTGGACTGGTCTCGAATAGCTTACCCAAGAGGTCAAGTCACATATCACCTGCAATTGTTGTGTTCAACGCAGCAACTGTGGGCTGTTTATGGCAAGTGGGAAAGTACGTAACGAACAATTTGGGAGTGGTCGGCAAAGAACTGATCTTCGCGATCGCCCAACTCTGATAAAGGCAGCCACCAAGTCGAGTGGGCGTCGTCTGCCGCGCGCACCTTGGGTAGGGAGCCTTCAGGTAGCCTTAATGCTGCTACATGGGCGATCGCTCGACCTCGCAGAGAGCGCTGTGGGCGATCGAAGACGTGTTGGAAGATGATTGCGCTCTGTAGAGTGGCGCGCTCGACGTCAATCAGCGTTTCTTCTTGCAACTCACGCAAAATGCCATCTTGAATTGTTTCGTCAGGCTCTAAAAAACCACCGGGAAAGGCAATTGTTCCTCGACCGGGCTGTTGACCTCGACGAATGACGAGGAGGCAGTCGGACTGCAAAACCACGGCGTTCGCAATGACAAAAATCGGCGGATACGGAGCTACTGACCAGGCTTGACGATAAGACTGAATGTAAGCAAATTCTTCGCATAAATGAGCGTAGCGAGGGTGGCTGCGAAAGGTTTCTAGAAATGCTCGAGCTGGATTCGGCATGCAATGAAATACGTCTGAAAGCTCGCGCTCCGTCGAGCGATCGAAATAAACGTTGCGGATATCAGTTGAGTTGATATTTTGATAATACGGCGTGGGCACGTAGTCCCATTCAGGAAATAAGTTGAGGTAGTAGGACGACGCATCCTTGTGATAGCCGATGATGGCAACTGAGCTAGTCTTCTGAGTTTGCTCGGCTACTTGTTGTCGAACATCCGCTAACCACGCTCCCTCGTCATAAAGGC
>JBCCFQ010000727.1:0-2512 GCA_039029655.1 Pseudomonadota bacterium
GTTTGGAGGATCAACCCAGGCGAGTTGTACAGATGTACCGCAACACTACCTACCAAAGGTTCTTTACGGCAACCCAATTAAAGAGCTCGTGTGACGCGTTTACGCCCCAGGTCGGCGTTTCGTGCGAGGGGTGAACAATCCCAACCCATGCCGCTGTCCTTCACGCCGCCATGCGGTAAATAGATATCGTATTTGACGCCGTTTAACATCACTTCTCCAAACTCAAGATGCTCCGCGAAGTATTGGAGTAGCGCTTCATCCGCGCTGAATACGTAGGATGCCAGGCCGGTGGTGACGGCATTGGCGGCGGCCAGAACGTCTTCCCGTGTGGAAAAGGGGACAACAATAGCAACCGGGCCAAAAATCTCTTCTTGCAAAACGGGAGCGGCAGTGTCGTTTAATTTCAACACTGTGGGGAGATAGTAATAGCCCGCGCCATCGCGTTGATTACCGCCGCATATAAGTTGCGCTCCCTGTGTTTGTGCCTCAGTCACAATAGAGACAACTCGCTGCAGCGCCAACGCACTGGCCAACGGCCCCATGTCCGACTGAGAGTCTCGACCAAAGCCCAGCTTGATGTTATCGAACCGGGCTTTTAGTTTCGCGCAAAATTCATTGATAACCGACTCGTGTACAAGAAACCGGTTTGGCGACACACAGATTTGACCGGCATTACCAACCTTGAGCGCGGACCCTAATTCTACAGCCAATGCTAGATCAGCATCCTCGGCGACAATAAATGGGGCGTTACCACCACACTCCATGCTGTACCGCTTCAAAGACGTTCGGCTGCTTTGTGCAATTAGCTGTTGAGCAGTTCGGGTTGAGCCGATCATCGTCACCAGCCGCACGGCTGTACTTTCGCAAAGTGGCTGCCCTACCTCGGCGTTTTCCCCACAGAGAATATTAACGACGCCTTTAGGTAAGCCAATGTCATGGCAGAGTTCTCCGATCATATACGCCGACAAAGGCGATATTTCGGATGGCTTGATAATAATGCTGCAGCCGGACGCCAGCGCCGGCCCTAATTTGAAACCCAGGTTCAGCAGGGGAAAGTTATAGGCCAGAAAGGCGACAACCACACCTACAGGTTGTCGCTTAAGGCGATGTGAGTGTGTGCCCTCCTTGTCAGGAATGATCTCGTCTTCCAATTCGCTAACGAGCTCCCCGTAATAAGCGAGGGAGTCGGTTAGGCTCTGTAGATCTTCTTCTGTGCCCGACCAGGCCTTGCCCATCTCATGCATGATCGCCTCACGCAGATAATCGCTATTTTCGAGTATGCGGTCCCGCAACAGGTGGATATAGTGGAGTCGGTCTTGTATCGAAGTGGCAGACCATAAGGCAGATCCGCGACTTGCGCTGGCAAGAGCCCGGTTGGTGTCATCCCGGCTGGCCCAGGCCACCGTCGCCACGGCTTGTTCCGTTGCGGGACAAATTACCTTGTAGCGCGCATCGTTAGACGCATCCACCAACTCACCATCGATATACAGTTTTTTGTGGCCGTAGTTCATCGCTCAAATAGCCCTACACCCAGTAACTCAATGCCAGCGGTAATACTATGATAGTCATTAATGTGGTAATCAGAACGAGACTGGCAACCGCAGGCGCGTGCTCCGGGCGATACTTGTCCACCCACAGGTAAGTAGCCGCCGATATAGGCATCAGACACTCAATAATAAAGACGGTGCGGGCCGTACCGCTAAAATTGAACATGCCAACCAAGACGTAAGCCACCGCGGCGGCGACCAACAAGTGCAGAACTGAGAATCGAATGGCAAAGGATAGGTCACCTAACTTGAGCGTTGCCAGACTGTAACCCAGGGTTAGCAACATCAGAGGAATTGCCAGGCCACCCAATATATTCAGAGCGTCCGCCACAGGCTTTGGAAAGGACAAATCAAGCATTAGCATGGCGACTGCTACCATCGACGCATACACCGTGGGACTGCTGACCAACGCGCGCAGCGAGTAATCGCCAGAGGTGACCCATTGGCTGACGGTAAAAGTCAGTACGATGACAACCACAACAAAGGCCAGGCCATAGACCAAACCTTCAGGGCCGGCTGCAAGCGCACATATAGGCAAGCCAACGTTGCCCACGTTGCTGAGACTTAGGGGAGAAAGAAAGACTTTAATCGGCAGGCCATACAGCCGTAACAAACAAGACCACACCAGACCGACGCACACTACGAACACCAACGCAGCAAGCAACATGGTAAGAAAAATCTGTACATCAACCTGATGTCCCAATAAATGGGATAGGATCAAAGTGGGATAGCCTACATTGGCCATCACCGAGGTCACCATTTGATTGTCAAAAGGCTGCTTGAGTTTCGCGAGTCCATAACCGACTGTGATACACAACAGTATGGGCAGAATCACATTGAATATATGTGGCCCATCCGCGCTTCCAATCACCCATGGTAAACAACCCTATCCGGCACCGGTTTGGTCTTATCGATCTGCGTGTAGTACGGCATGAAGATGAAGAACGCGAAGTACACGATGGAGA
>JBCCFQ010000728.1:0-2511 GCA_039029655.1 Pseudomonadota bacterium
CACCATCAACGGACTTGGAGAACGTGCCGGAAACTGTTCGTTAGAAGAAGTGGTTATGGCCATAAAGACTCGACCACAGATCTTCAATGTCGATACGGGTATCAATACCAAACGTCTGTATTCCACTAGCCGAATTGTTTCGGATGTCACGGGTATGCACGTGGCTAGAAACAAAGCCATCGTCGGTAATAATGCTTTCGCTCACGAAGCGGGTATTCATCAACATGGCATGATTAAACACGCATCGACCTACGAGATCATGCGACCACAGGATGTAGGGATTAGTGACACAAACCTGGTGTTGGGTAAGCACAGCGGTCGACATGCGCTACGGCAACGTGTCGGTGAGATGGGATTTGAGCTGGGTGATGAAGAGTTTGAACAGGTTTTTGCGGACTTTAAAGATCTGGCTGACCGCAAAAAGGACATTGTTGATGCCGATTTGGAAGCCATGATCTTGCACACTCAAATTGCCGACGAACAGACCTGGGAATTGCAGGAGTTGCAAGTTACCTCAAGCACCAATAGAAGATCGACAGCGGCGGTACAGCTAATAAGCGCTCAGCACGGTAGTAAGGAAGAGGCTGCGGTGGCTAATGGTCCAATCGAAGCGGTGTTCGCAGCCATCGAAAAAGCAGCAGACATTGCCCTCAACTTAGTTTCTTTTGATGTGCGAAACATTTCCAACGGGGAGGATTCCCAGGGCGAGGTAACCGTTATTGTGAATGCCAACGGCAAGATATATCGGGGTCGCGGCGTGAGTCCGGATATTATCGAGGCTGGAGCACGAGCGCTGCTGCAAAGTATCAACCGAATTGAAAACGAAAATCTCAGCCGAACAAAAGAATCTCAAGAACCTCTGGTTGTTTCCACTCCATAGAACACGTTGAGTTCTCGTATGAGCAAAGCAAAAACTCTGTTTGAAAAAGTATGGAACGATCATGTGGTGGTGCGAGAGACCGACGGTGCACCTGCGGTTTTGTATATTGATCTGCACCTTATTCACGAGGTGACTTCGCCCCAGGCCTTCCAAGTTCTAAAAGAGCGAGGTTTGCCCGTACGTCAACCGGCCAGAACTCTGGCCACGGCAGATCACTCCACTCCGACGCTTGCGGAAGAAATCTATGGCAGTTTCTTGACCGCACAGACGCCTCCCGCGAAACAGGTTCGTATGCTCAGGGAAAACTGCACCAACCATGGTATCGAGCTTCATGGGATTCACAGTGACCAACGGGGCATCGTTCATGTGATTGGTCCAGAGTTGGGGGCCACTCAGCCGGGTAAAACCATAGTTTGTGGTGACAGCCACACCAGTACCCACGGTGCCCTTGGGGCGTTGGCTTTTGGTATCGGAACCACAGAAGTGGGTCATGTCTTGGCGACTCAGTGTTTACTACAACGACGGCCGAAAACCTTGGCTATAGAAGTAGACGGCACTTTGGGTGAGGGCGTTAGCGCCAAGGACTTGATATTAGCCATCATAGGCAAGATTGGTGTCGCCGGCGGCGTGAACCACGTCATCGAATATCGGGGTTCGGGGATACAAAGTCTGTCCATGGAACAGAGAATGACTGTGTGCAACATGTCCATTGAAGCGGGCGCAAGAGCCGGAATGATTGCCCCAGATGACACGACGTTTGAATACCTGTCCGGACGGCCTATGGTGCCTAAAGGTAAGCAATGGGATGATGCGCTTTTTTATTGGCAAAGCCTCCCTAGCGATCCAGGAGCAGACTATGATCAAGTGGTGCAGTTGAGTGCATCAGATCTGGCACCCCAGGTCACGTTTGGCACCAACCCCGGCATGGTCATTCCCATCGATGGTGAGATTCCTGTGGGGGCGGGTGATCCGGTACTGACCCAAGCGCTTGACTACATGGGTCTAGAGGGTGGGGAGCCTCTACTGGGTAAACCCATCAATGTGGCTTTCGTTGGCAGTTGCACCAATTCGCGAATCTCGGATCTTCGGGACGCGGCCAAGGTTTTGCAGGGGCGCAAAGTAGCCGATGGCGTGACCATGCTGGTTGTGCCCGGGTCTCAGCAGGTGAAACAACAGGCAGAACAAGAAGGCTTGGATAAGGTGTTTGTTGAAGCTGGGGCGCAATGGCGAGAGTCGGGCTGTTCCATGTGCTTAGGGATGAATGGAGATACCGTTGCCCGTGGACATTACTCAGTCAGCACTAGCAACCGAAATTTTGAAGGTCGCCAAGGTCCAGGTGCGAGAACGTTGCTCGCGAGTCCCCTCACTGCGGCCGCGTCGGCAGTAGCCGGTCAGCTGACTGATCCCCGCGTTTTTTTGGAGGCGTAATTCATGGAAGCAATTAACACCGTCACCTCACGCATCGCAGTCTTGCCTCAGACCAATATCGATACGGATCAGATTATTCCGGCTCGATACCTGACAACCACCAGTCGTGAAGGCTTAGGCGAAGGACTTTTTTCTGACTGGCGCTATGATTCAAACGGTGATAAGAACGCCAACTTTGTTCTCAACGCTGACGATATTGGTAA
>JBCCFQ010000729.1:0-2506 GCA_039029655.1 Pseudomonadota bacterium
CCCGAGCCAGCTCAAACAAAGCACCATGAACTCTGAATCATGGGCACCCTATGAGGTTTGGAGAAAAATGATCAAGCGCTAGGGTGACAAGTCCAGCTGTTAAGCCCTATGCTGTCGCCGAATGAAGGCGACCGATCAGAACCAAACCACAAACACCACCCTTTTACGACGTGTCGCGGCCATTGTCTACGATGCGTTATTGCTGGTGCCCTTGCTAATGCTCACTACGCTGGCAGTTCTAGCTTTGAACAAAGGACAAGCCATCGCCCCCGAAGCCCTTTGGTTTCGTTTGATACTACTGGGTATCTCCAGCAGCTTCTTTGCCTGGTTTTGGTCTCACGGTGGTCAAACATTAGGCATGCGTGCGTGGCGGTTGAAATTGGTTTCCAAGAAGGATGGCCCTGTGGGCATCGGCCAGTGTTATGCACGTTTTGGGTTCGCCTTGATTTCCGCCCTGGTACTTGGTCTGGGTTTTCTTTGGTCGCTGTTCGATAAGCAAAGGATGACCTGGCATGATCATTGGTCGGGCACGCGAATTATGCAACTACCCAAGGAGAGCTAGCGGGTACGCCAAATTAGAATCGTCGATAACAGGGCTAACGACAAGGCCGGCAACCAGGCCGCCACAAACGGGTTAAACCCAAATACCTCACCACTATTACTCATAGTCTTACTGGCCAGAACATACGCCACTCCGATGAGAACCCCCACCAACAAACGCTGACCGGTTCCGGCCGACCTGAGGGAACCAAAGGCAAAGGGCAACGCCAGAGCCGTCATGAAAATGACTGAGGCAATTTCCGACAAGCGAGACCAATAGGCCACCTCATAGCGATGACTGTCTAAAGCGTTCTGTTGTAGGTAGCTAACGTAACTGCGAAGCCCACGGCTGGCCAGGCTATCCGGATCCACCACCGACAGGCCCACCAATTCCGGCCTGAGAATAGTGGGTTGATCGCGCTGGAATACGCTGCGACCCGACACCTTGTCAGACTCAAACGTGGTCTCTTGAATATCCGACAACCTCCACTCACCATCGGAACCCACGTCGGCTGATGCAGCTCTACTAATCCGCTTGAGCTGATGTGCCTCGTCAAATTCAAATAGATACACACCCCCCAAATCCTGGGATCCTCTTAGCTCATCCACATTGATAATGGTTTGCTGGTCTTTGATCCAAGCGCTGCGACCCCCGGCAATACTGAGTCGATCATCTAACGCCAACGCTCTGCTGCTACGAGCGTATTGCTCTGCCGGTGGGGCAATAAACTCGCCTAGGGTCCCAGCCAACATGGCCAACAACACACCGGCAATGAGCACAGTTCGGGACATCCGAAACAGGGAAATGCCCGAGGCGCGCATCACAATCAGCTCGCTGTGGGTGGCCATCTGTCCTAGAGCCAGCAGGGTGCCCAACAACGCCGCAACGGGCAACATGTCGAATGCTTGTTTGGGGATCGTCAGCAACACGTAAACCACCGCATCTGTGAGGTCGTATGTGCCTGTACCAATGTTATCTAGTTGCCCAACAAAACTGACGAAAATCCCTAAAGCGAGCAATACCAATAACACCAATGCCACAGACTGCAGAATGGCCTTAACAAGATACCGGTCCAAGATACCCATTACCGGGTAAGCTCCCGGTTAGATTTATCAAATAACCACAACAGACCGTTTTGCTGGATGAGCAAGACACCTGCCAAGGCTAATAGCAGAAGGTGCACCCACCAAACCCCGAGTTGCACCGGTAGCGTCTCTTGTTCAGTCCAAACTCGAGCGGCACCTAAAAGGTTCGAATAAATGAGGTAGATCAAAATCCCAAAACCAATCTTTCCGTAACGCCCTTGCCGTGGGCTTGTCCGACTTAAGGGCACCGCCAGTATGGTTAGAATGAAGGCGCTGATGGGCACGGACAGGCGCCATTGGAGTTCGGTTCGATCTAATAAGTCCGACGAGCCCCAAAGATCTTGGGTTAAACGTTGCTCTCTCTCATCGGTATCCACTTCTGGCTCTTTGAGCTGAATGGGAATTCCGTGCTCCTCAAAACTGGTGATTCGAAAGTCCACTTGCCCAGGCGTACCCTCGTATCGCTTACCGTCATACAAGACCACCGTCCGTCCGCCCTGTGCGTCGGTCTTGATCTCACCCCGATCGGCGGTAGCCAGCTCCACACCATTCTCTACCCGTCGTTCCAGAAACACATTGGTCCAAACTTCATCGGCATCGACGCCCTCGGCGTAAAAGACCGCATTATCTTGGTCAATACTGCGAAAGCGCCCAGGCTCCAAAGCGCCAACTTCCGCTTCCTGCTGCGCCGTCCTCTTGATATCCAAAGTTTGGCGTGCCGCCCAAGGGCCTAAGTCCAAGGAAAACCACGCCAGCAACGCCACCACAATCACGGCCACGGCCATCAGCGAACGATACAGACGTTTGGGGCCCACGCCACAAGCCATTAGGGCTGCCATCTCACTGTCTTTATAAAAGCGGCCGAGGGCCAACATGACGG
>JBCCFQ010000730.1:0-2505 GCA_039029655.1 Pseudomonadota bacterium
CAATTTCACTTCTAATTGCCGCAAAACTCCCATTGGCCCCAGACAACAAAGGAAAGTCGGCAGCAGAAACACCGCACAACGCCAACACCCGCTTCGCCTCTCGCACATGGGCATGAATATCACCACCACTCTCAGTGGCGTTGACGGTTATGCCCCTGAGATTGAAGACGTCTTGGCTAAACAACACATAGGCTAAGGCATGTTGATCATCCAGCTCATTGTTAGCATCAGTATCCACAATCAATGGAATTCGCTGGGAACTGTAGCTGGGCCCGTTCACACAGCCGGATAGGAGCAAGGCGACAAGCAGAACGGCGTGGTAAAGTTTCCTTCGCATTAGCCGACGTTACCAGAATACCAAGACGACTAAAAACAAGGACAACTCGCTGGTGAGCAAATGAGACAAGCTTACAAAGTCATGGCGGTTTTGCTGTTCATGACACCATTGTGGTGCGGGGCGGAACCCAAGGGCATTTTTGTTGCGGGGGGCCAGTTTGTCATGGGTACCGCCTCAGAAGACATACCTGAACTGGTCACCCGTTACCAAGTGACCTGGCGTGGGGCATTTGTGAACGAAGCCGAGGCCCACAAAGTCACTCTGAGTGATTTCCACTTTGACCCTCACGAAGTCACTTATGAGAAGTTTGCTGAGTTTCTTGTAGCTAACCCACAATGGCAAAAACAAAACATCGACGAATCCAGCCACAACGGTGACTATCTAAAGGACTGGACCAAAGCGAGTTATCCTGAGGACAAGACGAAACACCCCGTCGTGTTTATTACCTGGGCCTCAGCTCAGTCTTATTGCCGCTGGCGTGGCGGGCAACTCCCCACGGAAGCACAATGGGAGTATGTTGCCCGAAGCGGCGACGATCGTGAGTTTCCTTGGGGCGAGAAATTACCGTTCCCTGAAATCGCCAACTACCATGCATCGGGACATCGTGGTTCACTACCCGTGGGCAGCTATTTGGCCAACCAGTTTGGCATATACGACCTTGCAGGCAATGTTTGGGAGTTTTTGTTAGACGAATGGGTTGAAAGCTACCCGGCGGAGGAACAGACAGATCCTATCGTCGGTGGCCCAATAAGTGATGAGAACATTTCCAGTATCACCGGCAGGCGTGCGGTGCGTGGTGCCAGCTATGGCGGCTCCGTCGTAAACTTAAGAACACGATGGCGAGACAGTCATCGGGTGGACAACCCTACGATGTTTGTAGGTTTTCGTTGCGCTTACGATCTCGAAACGGGCTAATCTAACCCTTGCCCACCGACTGGCGTGGTCTCAAAACGTTCACCAAATCCCGCAATCATGGGGCGACCTTTAGCGATAGCCTGTTGAACAGACTCTAAGGTCAACGACGCTTCATGATCTTCACGACTTTGCCAAACCTCAGTAATCCACAGGGCGTTTTCATCCGCGACATCTTTGGCGATGATGTAGCTTAAGCAACCCGGCATGTCCTTGGTTCCGTTGAGTAAGGTCTCAATCAGTTCATCTCGCTTACCCTCAGCCGTCATCATTTTGCCGATTATTCCAAACATGTTTTTGCCTCTCACGCTGCAACCTAAGGTAACGCCACCCATCAAAACCGCGAGACTGATCAAAAACCCTCGGCGATCCAGACTTTGGATGTTATCAGTATTTTGCAACGTAGGTTTTGTTACCGATTTGTAGCCAGTGTTTTTTGAACGGTAGTAAAAGAATCAACCAACAAACCATCAATGTCCCCCACGTTGGTCATCGCGCTTGCAGGCAACACTAACGACGTAAACCCCTCTGTATGCCAGCGTAACGGCCCCTCCACCTCCACAAGACTCCGGGGTACAGGCCATGGATTGCAATAAAAATAGGGTTCGGGGTAACTCTCGTCACCGGGAGAAAGCCCAACACCGATGGATTGTGCATTCTCGGGATTACCGGCTTCCAGATAAAACAACGTACCGACGTCGTAGTGATGAGGCCAACAACGGACGGTGGGGCTATTGACGGCGACGGATTCGAACTGATCTACCAAGGTTGTGAGCGCTTTGAAGCCTAGATGGAACCAGTGGCCTAGGGTTTCTAGTTCTGACAGGGAAGCACGTAGTAGGCTTTGGGCTTTAGGCTCTAGGCTGTAAGGCATTTCGGCGTTGTCGGTACCTGACAGGCCTGCCTTAGCCAAGTTTTGGTCGCACCATTGCTGGATGGCACTGTCATCTGCGGATTCCAAGGGAAATCGATCCACCACAGAGCCTTGTTCCAACCACAACATGGACGCACTGTTGAAGCTAAACCCCATTTGGTGATGATCGTCGTCCAAAACATGACTCACCAGTGCTTGGTTTTCGGCATCCCAACCAAAGTTGGAATGACTGTCGTCGGGTTCCGGTGTCAAATTTGCCCGCGCGGCTTTTGAGACCCATTGCACGGCGACATGGCTTACTTCCCGGGCCTCCCCAAGCTGTGTCGGGTTAAGGGACAATACGTCCTTTGTCATGACTTCCCTCCTAACTCGTGTGGCCGTG
>JBCCFQ010000731.1:0-2501 GCA_039029655.1 Pseudomonadota bacterium
CCACCGATCTGCCTGTAGTTTGCTAAAGAATTTCATGGATGCGGGTAACCGTACCCCTTATTGCCTTTTATGTTCCAAAGCGAAATTTCAGACCAGAAACCCACATTCGAATTAAAACTTGGTGCGCTCAATGTTATGACAAATCCTTTTCCGACTCTCCATTATACCCCGAACGTCAGGATTTCAATGACAAAATTTCAACTGAGTCGACAGGTGATCAAACCCTTAGTTCCCCCTGGTGTCGGGCAGCGTTTGGTATAGAATAATCCGCCCACCGGTGGCGAAAATCCGAGATGACCAATCAGAATCAGATGGGAAGTGAGATATTAGACTGTCTTGGCGGTTTTGTTGACCGCCATACCCAAAACACTTTGGCAGAAACTGCCGCTATACGCGATGTGAGTGCGGATGGAGCCGGGTACAAGGCGACTTTGCGTATGGGGTATCCCTGTTCTCTCTACAAAGAACAACTTGCTCAAGAATTGATCAATCACCTTTTGGCGGCGGGGCTGCCACAGGTGGAGTTTGATATCGATTTCGAAATCGCGACTCGCTCCGTTCAGGGTAATCTGAAGCCTATGACGGGGATCAAGAACATCATTGCTGTCGCTTCCGGCAAGGGGGGTGTGGGTAAGTCCACCACGGCGGTAAATTTGGCCCTGGCATTGGCTGCCGAAGGCGCTTCTGTAGGGCTGTTAGATGCAGACATTTACGGACCCAGCGTGCCCTTGATGATGGGCTTGGAGGGGCGTCAACCCCAGTCAACTGACGGAAAGACTTTGGAACCTTTGGAAGCTTTTAACGTTAAGTGTATGTCCATTGGCTTCTTAGTGGACCCTGAGCAACCCATGGTATGGCGAGGCCCAATGGTCACCTCAGCCTTGAATCAGCTGTTATCTCAGACTAATTGGGGTGAATTGGATTACTTGGTTGTGGATATGCCGCCGGGCACCGGGGATATCCAGTTAACCCTGACCCAAACGGTTCCCGTCAGTGGCAGCGTGATTGTCACGACACCACAGAATATTGCCCTATCTGATGCGCGAAAGGGCTTGCAAATGTTTCGTAAGGTCAATGTGGCCGTATTGGGTATCGTTGAGAACATGAGCATACACATCTGTTCCAGCTGCGGGCATGAGGACCCGGTTTTCGGTTCCGATGGGGGGCTTTCCCTATCTCAACAGTACGATGCACCGCTACTGGGACAATTGCCCCTGGATGCGAGTATTCGAACCCGGGTGGACAGTGGTCAGCCAAGTGTCGTGAGCGAACCCGAATCTCGAGTTAGCGGCATTTATCGTCAGGTGGCCCGCCGGATGGCTGGGGAGCTTGCGAATCTCAGCAAGGACTACAGACGACTCTTTCCTAACATCGTGGTGGAAGACTCTTAAGAGAGTTTAAGCTAACCCTAAGAGACCCAATCATGAGTATCAAAAGCGACAAGTGGATAACCCGAATGGCTGCAGAGCAGGGCATGATCGAGCCTTTTGAACCAGGACAGGTCCGGGAAACCGGGGGTCAGCGGATCATCTCATATGGTACTTCCAGTTACGGCTACGATGTTCGTTGTGCTGAAGACTTCAAGATTTTCACCAATATCAATTCAGCGGTTGTGGATCCAAAGAACTTCGATCAAGACAGTTTTGTGGATCTGAAATCTGATGTTTGTATTATCCCGCCTAACTCCTTTGCCTTGGCTCGAACGGTTGAGTATTTTCGAATCCCTCGTCAGGTGCTTACCATTTGTCTGGGGAAGTCCACCTACGCTCGTTGCGGCATCATCGTCAACGTCACCCCTCTTGAACCGGAGTGGGCGGGGCACGTGACTTTGGAGTTTTCAAACACCACGCCGTTGCCGGCAAAGATCTATGCCAATGAAGGTGTGGCACAAATGCTGTTTTTCGAATCGGACGAAGTTTGTGAAACGTCGTACAAGGATAGGGGAGGGAAGTACCAAGGGCAGGTAGGAGTCACACTTCCAAAAGCCTGATTGGCCTACAGGCCTTTGACTGAGCGAATCGTCAATCGCCCCACTTGTTTGTCTTCCTTAAATTGGTGAATCCGCACAAACAGGCAGTTGTGTTTTGGCGAGACCCAAGAAATCGTGGATCGGCTGGATCCTTCCCGCCATTGCTTTACCTTAATGGTATCCAATCGACCAATGGCAGTGTCTATGGTCTCTGGACCGAGACTTTGAAACTTGTAGTTGCGAATGCTGCCTCGAGAAACCACTTGGGTTTGCGTCAGGGTTTTCGGGCACTGATGCATCATCATGAGGGGGACTAAGTTACGGTCCACCACTCCCGTTTGCAGAGGGAGTTGTGTGGCTTCGCCTTTATAGCTCGCCATTACCACTTTTTGCTCCCAGTCAAAGGTGGCGCTTTCTCCTCGTTTGTTCCTTTTGCTGCCGTCCTGAAATTCGTAGGCCAGGGGTTGCAAGCCACTGGCGGTGAGACGAAAGTCTGTGGATTCTGCAATAGGTTTGGAGCGTAACATCCGAG
>JBCCFQ010000732.1:0-2500 GCA_039029655.1 Pseudomonadota bacterium
CCAACCCCTTCCACCTGCACTTCAACAACAACAGTCTTGATCACTTTTTCAATGATGCCGAAATGTTATCAGTGAAGAGACTCGGCGATTTCTGACGAGAGTTCGGAATTCCCAATAAAACTTCCGTCCAAACTATTGAATCGGATCGTTGAGGTGAAGGGTTGGCTAATGCCTTGGGCTGCGCAATTTGCAACTCTAACTTTGGGTCGTGGGCCGTCGTTAATCAAGTTGGCGTCACAGGGATCCAATGCGAGGCTGGAGACTGCCGTTTCTGGTGCAAACAGTTCACCTATCGACGGGGCGCGAATGGATTCTGTTCTGTTTCCGCGCAATTCCAGTGAAGCGATCGGGCGGTAGCGCAATCCTGCCGTCCATGTGATATCGCTACCCGCGACCGAGTTGTGCACTCGACGAATCGCGCCTTCGAATTCCAGTGTGTCAACCCAGGGAGTGTTGAGCTCGCCACCTAGCAGCGGCACCACCGTTTCCAGGTAGTATTCCGTGGATTCAAATTGCCCCCCCCCGGAGGGTAATCCTTCTCTTCGGCCAAGTTGTTGACGTGAAAAACTGGAGAGCTTTGCTCGATACTTCTCTTGTCGATGCGAAGCACCTACAGATACTGCCAGCGGACCTGCTGGTAAATGCCAAAGATCACCTTCAGCATTCAGTGATATTTCAGCGTGATTAAACTGTGCTTGATCATGGACTTTGCGGGTGAAGAAGTTGACCGATGCAGCTGATGGTGTACCCAGGGCGTTATATGGCACACATCCGTTTGAGGGGTCTACACAGACAGGTTGACCGTCCGCGTCTGTCGTCACCTGTACAGCTTGCTCGAACCTGGACTGGTAGATTCGCAAGGAAGCGTCAGTGGTCTTGACCTGGCCCCAATTTAAGACAACGTCCCAGTACCATGGCTGATCCGCAAATTCGAAGCTACCGTCCAAACCAACTACCGCTCGGTACGTGTCTTGCGAGTATCCCCGGTTTTGGAAATCTCGAGGCCCCACTAAAATTCCGTCGCGCCAAAAGCCTACTGTGTCAGGAATGCCGTCTGCATTAGTGTCCAGCGTCGGATCCGCCGTTCCGTCGCCATTGAAATCGTGCACCACATTTAAGGCACGTTCTATCGTTGCTCGCGCGTCCGTTGTCAAAAACGGATTGTCTAACGGGATGGGAATGGGTCCACTACCGACATTACCGGGTCCGTTGAGCGGTAGTCCACCGAAACCAATGGCATTGGGCGGCGGTTGCACAACGTTGCCTTCGTTATCGGCCCTAGCTGCCCATAGTTCCAAACTTACGCCTATCCCGGAATCGAACGCATAGCTGCCCATCAGATTGGCGTTGAAACGCTCGACCCTGGTCTGAAAAGTGTTAAATTGGGCTGGTACAAAGCCATCTCCACCGAACCGAAAAGTTGGGATGCTGGTGGGTGCGCCAAGTACGAACGGTATCAGGTTACCGCTTGAATCAAATTGTGAAAGAGGCGAGGAAGGATTGCTGATATCCAGTGGGATACCGTTGCCGAAAACTTTAAAGAATCCCCGATTAACGAAAAACAATGGGATCGGAGATGTGCTTAAAGTGGCAAGTACCGCGTTATCATAAAGTTGAAGCTCATATGGGCTTTCAGGATTCACCGGCGGCAGGAATATCGGAACCGTTGCGGATTCAGGACGGCTGGTAGCGGCTAGATCATTGGATGACGCGTACTGCACTGCACCAGCAACATTACCCTTGCCCGCCCATAAATTTTTACCCCAAACCAAAGACAAACTGTTTTCTTCGCCGTCGCGATGCTCGGTACTCATACCGCTTGAGGCTTGTAGCGAAAAACCCTCAAACCGATCGTTCAAGATAATGTTGACCGTACCCGCGATCGCATCTGCCCCATATATTGGTGCACCGCCCACCACGACGGTTTCGACGCGGTCTATCAGCTGATCCGGTATTGAGTTCAAATCCACAGAGGGTCGAAAGGCATCACTGTTGGGGAACCTTTGTCCTCACAGTGGACCACCATGCCATTGTTTCCTTGATGAGAAGTGGTTCTACACCGCCAGTCGTTGTCGAAAGATCAAATTCCTGCCAAAGCAGGACTACGAAGAGCGGGGGGTTGATGATTATCCTCCCAAAAGAGTGGTATGTCTTTGATCCACAACCAAGGTCATGTTCATGGGCGTGATGGCCTGTCCTCATCCTGACAAAAACTTTGACAGCAAGATCTTAATGCAGAGAGTGAGTGAAAAGAGGACAGCCAAGAAAACAACTTACTACAAGAATGTCGTTGACAACTATGAGATCAACAAAGCCATAAAAGAGCAATGGCGGGGGTTGCACGAGCCTGAAATGACGGTCGGCGACCTCTTGGATAAGATTGAGTCTGTTGTTGAGTGGGAGATAGACGGGCCAACAAGGGATCATCTTGTCCTGAGATTTTATAGCTACACACGGTTGGGGAAGAAGAAGTGGACTACCATGGCCGACGAGTTGGAGG
>JBCCFQ010000733.1:0-2499 GCA_039029655.1 Pseudomonadota bacterium
AATCGATCACCATGCGGTGATTATCCAATCCGTCTGGATCCACTACTTCGGCTTCGAATCGAGTGAGGTGGCCAAGGCCAGCATCAAATTGACTTTCGGCATTGACCATAGGTGTATCGTTCACCGGCAACACGTCGATCTTAAGTTCTGCAGGTGGTGAATCGTCGCGACCATCGTTGGCTACGAATAGCAGAGAATCTTCGCCCCAGAAATCAGGTGCTGGTATGTACCTTAGATTGGCACCGGTACCGGTTAGGGTGCCGTTTTTTGGTTGTTCAGTAACACGGAAGGTGAGTGTGTCTAGATTTCCATCCGGATCCGTGCCTTGAAGCTCGATGTCTACAGATTGATCTTCATTGACTTCATACTCAAGATCACTGGCGGCTTCGGGACGGCGGAAGCTGCGAGTAAGATTAATACGCACCGTTGCTTCAGACTGAGCCAGGCCATCGTTGACTCCAAAAACGAAGGAGTCGCTTCCTAGGAAGTTGTTTTCAGACTTGTAGGTGACCGTTGCTGAGTTATCTGTTATGTCCTTAAACGGGCTGGTGTCCAAGACATGCAGCAAGTCTTTTTCTCGATCGAGAATGTAAAAACGATTGGAATTTACCGCGATGTCTTGCGGTCGTCCGAAGTCTCCCAAGACAAAAGAGGATCCGTTGGGTGTGGGTGACAAAGCTTGACCCGAGAACTCGCCGCTGGCGCTAAAGCGTTGTACCCGGGAATTCTGGTAATCAGTTATGTACAACACGTCCTTGGGCGACATGGCAATGCCGGCTGGTTCATTGAACTGACTAGGTCGATCGCCGGAGGTACATTCGCCACGAATTTGAAGGGTTGGGCAATGGGGTGTGTTTTCTCCCGTGGATTCCACGACACCACAAGTTTCGTTAGTGCAGCTAAAGCCAAAGGAGTGGTGATTTTCTGCGTCACAGTTACCTGAATTTCCTCGGCTAAAGTCGCACTTACCAAGCCAGCCCACCAGTTCGTTACGCGTGAAATTAATGATCTGATCCTGGTTGTCACGCTGGAAAGATGGTTTGGCAAATTTCCAGATGCGATCCCCACCTGGATCTGACACATAGACATTGTTGTCTGAATCAAAAGTGATGTCCGGGGGGCGAGCGCTGCTGGAGCCTTGTTGCAAGAACCTCACTTCACCGCTTGAGTCGGTGAAGTGATCTAGGAAGGCGGGTGCGCCGTTGCTTGAAACGTTGTTGCCATCAAAGATAAAAACCACTTGTCCATCGGTGACATAGATAATGTTGTTGGCATCAAATGCAGCGGATGCTGTTTGTTGGAGCTTAATTCCGTTGGGGAATGCGTGATCAAATCGGTAAAGGTATTGTTGCGAGCGATCCAGATTGGCGGGCAACACGATCAGCCGACCGTCATCACCTCTTTGTCGGTTGGTAAATGTGACCTCTCCACTGGGCGCGATGAACAAGCTTCGAGAATCGTCACCTATGTCGGCCTCGGCAATCAATTGGTTGTCTCGAAACAGGGCAACACGGTTGCGGACGTCAATATCTCCGGGATTGGTAAGACAAACGATGTAGTCGTCTCTTACATACATGTCTCCGTTATCCAAAACCGTGATGTATTCGGGTTGTGTTACCACGTCTCGTGCCGGCTCAATGCCCTGTCGGCATTGTTCCCTTATGAATTCGAAAACGTCATTGGTTGTTTGGCCAAGTTGTCGCTCAATGCGGAAATCCTCAATGAAATAGGGCAACAGGGGTGCTACAAAGAGACCGTTTTCAGGTCGTTGCTCCATGGAAAAATTCAGTGGATCCAAGATACCGCCCACATCGTCAGAGTCCTCACCTCGCAAGACAATGTCGATTTCCTGATTAGACGTTCCGGATAGGGTCTGTGCGATTGCCCGAGGAGGGTTGTTATCGGACTTAATGGTAATCCATTGAGAATCTGTGGCTAAGTTTCCTGAATCATCGACGGCTTGCCACATGACTTCGTAACGTTCGTTCGCTCTAAAGGTGTTGGGTGCCGTGTTGAAGACATTGATGTTTTGGCTTGCCAAGTCAAAAACGGCGGCTTGCCCCAATTCAACGGACTGGTCTTGGTCAGACAGAATCACTTTGTTGGGTGGTGCCAACAACAGTGGGGGCTTGGTATCGCGAATCCTGAGGATTTGCACCACTTCGCCAAACTCTTGCCGACCGGGGTTGCGGTAGTCGTCCCGCGCTTTCCAGCTAATCTCTACGTCTTCTCCGGTTTTGAGAAACGAAGGAGCACTGTAATTGACTCGGGGTGTCTTGCCACATTCATCGGAGGCGCTGATGGTGGCCCGTAAGTCTTCAATATGGTTACGCAGGAATTCGCCACCAATCTCTGTGGCCTCAATATTGAAGACTTGCTGTGTTGTACTGCTGGCAGGCCCCCGTTGTCCTTCCCGAGGGTAGTACAACACCTCCACCACCTTACCGGCCTGCTGGTCCGCCAACTGCGAAAGCGCCGCCAGTCGCTCACCGAGGTAGT
>JBCCFQ010000734.1:0-2486 GCA_039029655.1 Pseudomonadota bacterium
ATCGACGTTTCCCGCACTGGCAGAAAAACCCATTATTTATAAGCTTGATTTCAAGATTCCCGTGGTCTTTATTTCGCTCTATGGTGACTTAGACGAATTTGCCCTAAAAACCATGGCACAGGACATTCGCGATGAGTTGGTGGCAGTTCCCTCGGTGAACTCAATTGAGATTTTGGGTGACCGGGACTACGAAATCAGTGTCGAAGTGTCGGAACATGCACTTCGAGAATATGGTCTCACCATGAGTGAGGTATCCGAGGCAATCAAGAATTCATCGGTTGATTTACCTGGAGGCACAATCAATACATCCGGTGGTGACATACTCCTGCGCACCGAGGGACAGGTTTACACTGGCCAAGAATTCTCTGAGTTGGTGTTAAGGACCTACTCCGATGGAACCCGTCTTTTGTTAGGGGATATTGCTACCATCAGGGACGACTTTGTCGAAGATGAAGGCTATGCACGATTCAACGGCAAAGATACCGCCTTGCTTCGCATTCTGGCTAGTGGTCAGCAAAACGAGCTAGATACCTCGGCTGCCGTTGCGGAATACATTGAAGCCAAGCGTGAACGGCTGCCTGACGGCGTTCAATTGGAAGCTTGGGTGGAACGGTCGCGTTATCTTGAGGGTCGTCTTAGCCTCATGACCACGAACATGTTGCAGGGTGCCATACTCGTCTTCCTGATTCTTACCTTGTTTCTGCGACTCAAGGTAGCTTTTTGGGTAATCGTTGGTATCCCCATTACGTTTTTCGGCGCACTTTGGTTAATGCCTCATGTGCCGTGGCCAGCGACCATCAACATGATTAGTTTGTTCGGGTTCATATTGGTGCTTGGAATTGTAGTGGACGACGCCATTATTATTGGGGAGAGTGTCTACACAAAGATTCGTGCTGACGGGCATACCCTAGACAATGTCATTAGTGGTGCCCGGAAAGTAGCGACGCCAGCAACCTTTGGCGTGCTCACTACGATTGCGGCATTCGCCCCGCTATTGTTCATTGGTGGGATCGGCGGGCCTTTTTTCGAGGCTTTGTCAGTGGTTGTCATACTATGCCTAATATTCTCTCTGATTGAGTCCAAGTTGATACTACCGGCACATTTAGCTCACACACGTATAAAGCCTGTGGACGAAGAAGAGCTTTTTAACAATGACGTACGGGTAAACATTTTTCAACGCGTGCCGCGGTTTTTTCAGCGAATCCAGAGACGGGTGCAGCGCGGACTCCAGTACGTGATTCACAAGTGGTACGATCCTGCGTTAAAGGTCGCAATTGAGAACCGTGGTGTGACTGCGGTGTCCTTTCTTGCGCTTTTGATGATGACACTCGGTTTAACAGGAAGTGGGCTGGTACGGACAGTGCTATTCCCGGATGTGCCAGGTGACTTTATTCAGCTTGAGATGACCATGCAAAATGGTACGGCACCGGCGGTGCGTAACGAAGCGCTAACCCGCGTTGAGCAAGCAGTCTTAGCGGTCAATGATGAATACGTCGCTGCGAATCCCGGTGTCGAAGATCCGGTTAATCACGTGGCGGTGTTTACCGAGGGTGACAACGAGGGTGTTGTCTTTGTGGAAATGCCCATGGATGAGAGTCGGCCCCTGAATGGGGATGACATCGTGGAGATGTGGCGAGAGAAGCTGGGCGAAATTCCTGGCGTCAAAGAGATGAACTTTACTGATGGAAACAATATCGGTGGGGATTCTGACCTGAGTTTCAATCTAACCAGCAGCAACACGGTAGTTCTCGACGCTGCGTCAAAGGAACTCAAAAAGAAGCTTGAATCGTATGAAGGGGTGACGGACATACGCGACACGCTGAATTCAGGTGGTCAAGAGATCAAACTAAACATAAAACCTGAAGCAGAGGCGTTAGGTCTTACTATGTCCACCCTCGGTCGACAGGTTCGCCAAGCCTTTTATGGAGAGGAGGCCCAGCGAATACAGAGGGGCCGTGACGAGCTCAAAGTCATGGTGCGCTACCCACGGGAGGACCGACGATCTGTTGCAGATCTTGAAAACATGCGGATTCGCACACCGTCTGGGGTCGAAGTACCCTTCAACTCAGTGGCAGAGGTGTCTTACGGCTCTGCGTTTTCGAGTATTGTCCGACAAAACCGAAAGCGAGTTGTGACGGTTATGGCCGACGTAGACCCATTGCGGGTCGAGCCTGGAGTGGTGGTAAAGGAGGTTTCTGAGGAATTTATACCAGGACTATTGGCAAAGTATCCTAGCCTAGGATACAGCCTAGAGGGCGCTAGTCAGGAGGAAATCGAGTTTTTCCAGAACCTCACCGTGGCGTCCATTGCTGCGCTGTTTCTAATCTATGCACTTATCGCGATTCCGTTAAAATCATACACACAACCGTTCATGATTATGTCGGTGATCCCGTTTGGATTAATTGGGGCCGTCATAGGTCACGTAATCATGGGGAGCGCCATCAGTATGTTTTCGCTGTTTGGCTTCGTTGCTTTAGCGGGTGTTG
>JBCCFQ010000735.1:0-2483 GCA_039029655.1 Pseudomonadota bacterium
GTCCCTCCCATGCAAAATGAGAGATTGGCTAATACGGGGGTATCGGTTAGGTCCGCGATTTTGCGTATTACCCGATCTGCGTTTCCTACGTTACAACTTAGAAGAACAATAGTAGAATTTACTCCGTCACGATTTAAATATTGTCCTAAAATGCCCCAAAACGGCTCTTTGCCCCATACATAATTATCTTTTCCGAATTGAAAACGATCAACCCCACCATGATCACTAATGAAGACGGTACCAAAGTTGACGTATTTTCCAAGAAAGTCCACCTTCGATCCGGCGTCTTGCAAGTTATCGGCTTCAAGGATCAGGGTGTTTTCTTGTTCCAATGCGTTTTCGTAATCACCATAAATACGAGATGATGACGAAAATAAGTGAAGGTTGGCATTCCCTCGCGGAGTATATGTTCCCGACCCTGATGATGCATTCGGATCTGAGGTGTAGATGTTATCACCGGGGCTTATGCTGTTTGGATTATTAATGTTATTCCAGGTTTGTAATTCTTGCCATGATACTCCTTCGATGTAGGCCGCAATACTTGACAAAGATTCGCCAGCGACAACCGTATGTGTTTTAGCTTCTTCTAAACCGTCCAAATCAACGGCCCATATAGGCATGTTCCCCGCATATTGATACGGTGTATACCAGGGAAAATCAGGCGCCAAAGGATCCACACTCAAAAACCTCGCAATCCGCACATCATGAATCCTGAACCCATAATCATAAGAGTTCCCCTCCCCCTTCCAATCACTATCAAATTCCTTCCCATTGAACCCATACCGATAATGGTCACTGTTATGAACCCGTCCCCCCATCAACATCCCAAAGGGATAAAAATCCCTTGCACTCAAGACATCCCCACTAAAATGCTCCACAACCCCATCCAAATCCACATCCACCGGCAAATGCCGATCGGAGGAAACGACAGCGACATTCCCTAAATGATCACGGAACTCATACACTTTCTCCCCACGCGCCAATCCAAACGCCAAAAACCGCTCCAACCCACTACCATTTCCCACTCGCCGGTCCGCATTGCCATTCAACGTCAAAACCGCACTTCGAAAATCCCCAACCAGGAAATCATCATCCACAGCAGAATAAGCCGTCCGCGCAAGTCCTTCGCCAAATCCAGCTTCCACACCTTCAACCCCATAATCCACGCGTTCAATCACAACAGGCGCCAGCAAAGAATCGCTCCAAACAGCGATCGTCAGCAAACCGCCGGAATCTTCCAGCGCATAAGCTTCTTGCCAAATCCACTGCAATGCAGTGTCTCCCGCAAGCGTATCCAATCGCATTGCATCTAAGACAGAGTCTTTCAACACAGGATCACCATAGGCCACAACGAGGCGTTCGTTCGCATCCAATACCGTCCCCGCAGGCATCTCAAAGAACTTGGATGCGCCTGCGTCGCCTAGCTGAACACCGTCCAGCGAAATGGGCCGCGCATCGACATGAGGTAAAATACCGAATTTTCCGTCATCTTCATTGCTTATGGGCGAATGGAACAGCAATTCGCTTACGATTATGCACTTTTTCGACTTGTTCGTTCAGGACGCGGTTCGTGTGGGCGATGGGCTGACCGTTGTAGAGGGTGAGGGAACGGCGATTGAGGCCCACGCGCTCGGAGCCGTAGATATGCTGCTCCTGGAGGGTGAAAATGTCGTTGCCGCCATCTTCTTCGAGGTTGTAGAGGGCGATGACATTGCCTTGTGGGTCGCGGACGTAGAATTGGTGGGTCTGCGTTTCGGTGCCGGTGCCTTCGGGCCAGCAGGTCTTTTTGACGCGGTTACTTATGGCTTCCCTTCGACTTTGCTCAGGACAGGCTCCATCGAAAACAGGCGGGCTTTGCCGCTGCTAGCGTCGCGTTGGACTTCATCGACTTTGCCAGAAGATCCTGCTTTTTCATCGTATCTGTCTTTGTCCAAGACGGTGTGCGACACATTTTCGGTGACGTCCTGGAGCAGGTTGCCGGTTGCGTCGTAGACGTAATTGTTGGCGGACTGGTCGGGGTGTTTTTGACGCGTGATGTTGCCGTTGCGATCGTAGGTGTAGTTGGTGGCGGAATTGGTGCTCCGAGTGAGGTTGTTCGAGCTATTCGAAGTGTTGCCGGTGGGGTCGTTAAAGACATCAGTAGCCTTAAGCCGGTTCAACTGATCGTATTGGTAGCGCTTGAACAGGACATGTTGGTTGTCGCCGGTGCCGATTTCCTTCAGGTTTGCGTTGGAAATGACCTGATAGGCGATGTTGCCATTGTAAATGGTCGTGGACGTCGTTGTCGAAGACCGTGGAGGAATCAGACGATTGCCAGTCCTAATAACCCACTTTCTTTGCGGCCGATGGAGCGATAATCGTTTTTGAAAAAGCCGAGTTCGAAGCCCCATTGGTCACAGGTAGGAAGCCCTCTTTTGGGGCTATAAAATCGCTATCCCGATGCGTCGTTTCGGGGCCGGTGGTAAAATAAATTTCTGTACCAA
>JBCCFQ010000736.1:0-2477 GCA_039029655.1 Pseudomonadota bacterium
CGGATTTGCAACCCACCGTGAGTTAACCGCTTTGGTGGCAGCAGGTATGACACCTTACGATGCGTTAAGAACGGGCACATACAACCCGGCCGCTTATTTTTGTCTAGAGGGACAATTGGGCCCAGTCACCCAGGAGGCCACCGCCGACCTTATGTTGCTTCGGGAGAATCCGTTGCTGGATATTGCCAACACACAAACCATCGACGGCGTAATGCTAAGAGGACGCTGGTTGAACAGAGACGACTTGGATCGTGTGTTGGCTCGCTACGATAGAGAAGCGTCAGAGTAGAGTTTTTTGCAACTCAGTGGCTTCGGCAAACTTAACGTACTCAGGGTCAGCATTTTCCCAAATGGTCAAAGCCTTTTCTAAGGCAACCTTTGCAGGCTCCGGTTCATTCAAGGCCAAATAAGCCTTGGCTTGAATTAAGTGACCTTCAGCTAACGCGGGATACATCTTCAGCACAGCGCCAACATAGTCTATGGCACGATCATAGGCTCCGGCGTCGTAGTACAGTTCCCCCAAACGTGAATGGATTTGCGCAGACATGAGGCTGTCTTGCACAAAGCCCAACAAAGACTGTTCCAGCTCACCTTCGGCACTTTGTAAAAGACTGAGCGCCTCATCGTAACGCTCGTCATATATGGCCACCTGGGCTTGATCGAAGTCCACAAAGGTTTCAAACAACTCCGGCAGTGTGTCTCTTGCTTGATGGGTTTTCTCCGTCCATTCGCGAAACTTTTCTTCGTTGCCTTGTTGAAAGTAGAGAGTTGTGTAGCCGAAATTCACATAGTTATTCATGGGCGGTTGCAGTCGTTGTGCCAATTCGTCATAGCGAGCCAACGCTTCGTCATACTGACCTAACATGACCATGGTGGAAATTTTTGGACTCTCAATGCTTAGCATACGAATCATGGGTGGCAAAAATTCTTTTGCGGCGGTGTCTGCCGCATCAAAGTATTCCGAAGACTTCTTGATCTGACCTGTCGCTAAAGCAATTTCCATCTGCAACAAGAGTACCGTCATACGGTCCTGAGGGGACATGTCTTCGTGAAACTGATTCAGCGCTTTCTCTTGGGCTTCTTGATATTTGCCACGACGTGCCTGGAGTCGTGCCAACCCCACATTGGATTGCAAGGGATTGGATGACAAAATGGCAGCGTCTTCCAACACGCTCTCGGCCTTTTCCAAGTCGCCCTGGGCTTGGTGCAAACCCGCTAACTGAACATAGGCGTCCGCGTTTGCGGGTTCGTTTTCCAAAAACTCGTCCATGAAGTGAACCGCCTTAGTATAGTCACCCCGTTGCTGTTCCACCTGGGCCATCTGCCGATAGATGCCGTAGTCGTATGGTCTTAGCTCCAATAATTTTTCGTAAGCCCCACTGGCCTTGGCCAATCCCCCGTCCCCGCCTCGTAGTTTTGCAACACGGGCTAAGGCGGCATAGGCCTCTGTGCTTTGAGGTTCTACACGAGCCCATAGTTCAAGCACGCGCTCGGCATCTCTGTACTTTCCACCAAAGGAATGACTGTTTGCTCGAAGCTTGAACTTTGTGGCTTGAGACATGCGATAGTCATTATCTGATGCCCGCTTCGCCACATCGGCAGCCTTTTGCACATCACCGTTCAGGAAGTACATTACCGCAAGATGAGCGTCGGCCTCGGCAAACTCTGGATCGATGGTTACGGCTCTTTCCATTTCCGCCACACCGGTGGTGTAATCATTGTTGATCTCCACAGCCACTTCCGCGCTCGTGTAATGTTCGATTGCTTCAATTGAGGCACTGAAGTGTTGGCTAACGGGATCGTCACTTTGCATGGGTGTAAGTCGAATATCCAAGTAGTCCAGCAACGCCTCTGATACTCGATCCACCAAATCAAGCCAGTCGTTACCCGTCGCAGAGTGACGGCCGATTAACTCCCGGGTCCTTGTGTCGTACAACTCCACGGTAATTTCTTTGCCCGCACTGGTTTCGTTATAGCTCCCAACTAAAAACGAGTGACTGACAATGCCACGAGCAATTTCTACTTGTAAGGCGATGTCCTCGTCCAAAAAAGAGTTATGACCCTTAGCCGCAAGTTCACGTCTTGCCAGAAAGGAATTAAAGGGAGTGCGAATGGAAACCACTGGCGTTGCACGATTGACGTCGTGTTTGATCATCAAGGGCAAACCATAAGCCAACCAATCCAAATCTGGATTGTCACTTTTGTTTTGCCAAAAGAATCCCATGATGTCTTTGTGATGGCCGGATCTTGCCACTTCAAACAGACGGGTCTCTCCTGTCTCATCGGGAAGCTCTACCAGCTCGGTGGCCGCCTCCACATGCAGCATGGGACTGATGAAGTACAGCAACGTTCCAGCCAACAGGAGATTGGCGGGAATAAATACTTTCTCCGTGCTGGTCCACTTATCCCGACCGGGGGCACCGTGGTTGTAGGCAAACATGATTAATGCGGGCAACAAGGCCAACATGCCCACAAAC
>JBCCFQ010000737.1:0-2476 GCA_039029655.1 Pseudomonadota bacterium
ACTCGAGCAACTTGAAATCAAATCAAAGCACTAAACGCGGACTAAAAATCTTCAACTGAAACCAACTTCACGGGTTAGTATACAATGTGTGCTTTGTTCAGTTTTGCCTAAACGTGTTGGTTTGTTTACTGTATTGCATCGAAGCATTACTTTTATTTTCATTTACTTGTATTTTATTGCCGATAGGATAAATACACATATGGGTTGGTCGGATGCCCCTCACACGTTCATTACGGGCTAAATTACAAAATTTGGGACTGTCTGAATTCGAAATTCAATCACTTGAGGAACCCGACCCTAAAGAGCCATTACTCCCAGATTTGGCTAGTTTATTTGACTCTTTTGACTCAGATGATCTGTCTAGCGTAAGTAATATAAGTATGGCCAACCAACCCGAGCAGCCAAATAACGCGGAACGTATTAGAATTCGGGATTTTTCCGGTACTGAGGATGAAGACTTTCAGGAGTGGGAACTTTACGTCCAACGCGCCGCCGAATCCGGGGGGTGGACCGATGACTACCTCCTTCGAAATATCCCCCTCCATCTCAAAGGACCGGCCAATCTCGCGTACCTAGAACTCCGAGACGAGGAAAAAGATACGCGAGATAATCTTTTTGCAGCATTAAGACACCGGCTCACATCCCCCCGACAAAGAGAAATTGCAAAGTCAAAACTGGCAACCCTCAGACAGGACCCAGCGCACTCCGTACAGCAATTCGCAAATGAGGTCCAACGGCTAATACACAAAGCATATGGGATAAACCCCGCAAATGCAGAACTCAGAAAGTCACTCGCCCTTTCCGCATTTAAAATAGGACTAGCACCTAAGTACAGAAACGTTATTCATCTTCATCAACCCGACACATTCGAAGATGCTCTACAGCGAGTCCTTCTCTATGAGGCAGATGAGAAAGCAATGGCTGTCGACACCCCAGGCACATCTGTCAGAAGCGTACATACACACGACACATCTGCAGAGTTCGACCGACTAAAGCAACTCGAAAGTCGCATCGATAAAAAGCTAGCAGAACTTACCCTAACTCAAACACAGAATACACAAAACTCACGCCAACCTCAGCAATACACGGCCACATGTGGGTTTTGCGGCCGTAACGGCCATCACCAAGCCATCTGCCGAGGATGGCTGAATCAACAGAACAACCGCATCCGTCCCGTAGATTTTTCCCCGAACTATGGACAGCCGCGGGACTATCGCCCGAATCGTGGTCGAAATTTTTACCAATCCGGAGGCCGTAGCCGCCGCTTTGAAAATAATTCACCCCGCTACAATTTTTTCTCCAACTCCTTCGGTGAATCGCGACCGCAGGCACTTTTTCAACCGAATTACACCCCTCGAGATAACCGAACATCTGGCTCGGGTTTCGACGCCGGAGCTGGCCGGACCTATAAAGTCGACACCGCACAGAAAGACAATGGAAACGCCTCGCAACCACAAAGCTCACAGGCAGCAGAAACCTCAACCCTAAAAGGCCACTCCCCAACAACAACACCAGCCAACACAGAAAACAGAACGACAGACTATCAGAACACAATAGCGACTCTACAGGCACAAAACGAGGCCCTCTTACGGGAAAAATATGCAGATTTTGTGGGCTGCGTAGCCAGCGAAAGCGTCCAACCAAGCCAGCTGACGTCAAAACCGCCCACACCCCGAGACAGACCACAACAAACACCACCCAAGAAGTCACTCAAGCCGACCAGTGACGCGAATCCACAAATACAACAAAACTCCAAACACAATTCACAAACACGCTCGAAAACCCAAAAGAAAAATCGCATCAAACAACCCCTGTTGCTTATCGTAACACTCCTGGCTTTCAGCCTGCAACTCGCACATGTACACGACAACTCCCCTCTTAAAACCACATATACGACAGCATCGACTCAAGCTATCAGTTCGACCTCAACATCCAACAGCAGCCACGCAATGTACTCGACAAATGGCTTTTTGACTAATACAACCATCCTACTGACAGGTGACTCTCTTAGACCTGGTATTACATTCCCGCCCTCGAAAGCATATAGACGTCCCGAACTGATGTCTGGCCCTGCCCCTGTGTTCCATCTGGTCCTAACCCCCCTGCTCGCGACCCTCGGCTCCGAAGTGCTTTCGAGCATAATCATGATCTACCCCCTCATCCGTAGCATCTACCGCTCCTCTCATTCGAAACGCCGAAAAGCAATCGCCAAAGCCCGCATTGTAGGGGGGCGCCGTTTTCGGCCTGCCAAACAAGCGATGTGGCTATCCCTCACGCCACGATCGAAAAAGTCGCTTGACAATTGCCAAACTATCGTAAAACGACAAGGAACCAAAGCGACATCCAAACCGTGCGCCTTTTCAGTCGGGTCTCTCCGACCTCTCATCTTCATGGGACTTTTCTTACTCTTCGTAAGTGACCAGATACCCGGCACAGCCGCAAACCCAAGTCACGTAGAACCCATGGTATGTCAGAC
>JBCCFQ010000738.1:0-2475 GCA_039029655.1 Pseudomonadota bacterium
CGCCGCTCAACGATAGTTGGCGTCGACTCCGTCCATTTACTTATCGCTGTCTTCGCTCAGTTCTAGAGAAAGCTGCTTTCGAATACGGTCAAAGGCAGCGCGCTCAACGGCCTCTCCGGTTCGTTCGTACCAAGTGGTGTCCTCGCCATAGCCATAAGCGTTCATGATCTTATCGACTTCAGCTGCCATGGCTTTGCCCGCCTCTAGTTGAATACGCATAGCGCGAACGTTGTGGTGTGCTTGAACAGTTGCGCTTCGAAGCGCCGGATCCCTCCGTGCCGTGTCCCAATCAATGCCGCTGAAGCGCATGGTGCCCCAATTGCCAGATGAATCTCTATTGAGTTCCGAATGGATGTACGGGAACTGCGAAAGAGTAGTCTTGCTCTGTGCAAGTTTCCAAGCGTTATTACGAGAGGCAAGCATTTTGTACTGAAACATGAGTTCTCTAAGTGCTCCATGCAGATCGTCTTGCGGGACCATGCGCAGCCCCTCAGAGTTTTGCAGTTCGGTGATCAAGTCGTATTGGGTATACAGCTGAATCGGAGTGAAGATCGTATGCAGAGCAAGATTGAGATCTCCCGCATTTATCTCGGTTTGATCCGGTTTCTCGAGAGCACTCATGAGTTGTTGTAGTGCATTCAGGCGGTCTTCCCATATTTCACCCTGCTCCTGCATGTTGTCGTAGGATGCGTTCAACTCCCCGGAGACGCGCGACATTGCAGTGGTCAGAGCATCTTGAGCTCGCCGCGACTCAATGCCTTCGGAAAATTGGGTGGCGAGCACGACACTCCCAAAAACCACCAAAACATCGATGGCTACGGCGAGCCAATTCTGTTCGCTCACATGCTTGATGAAGCGTCTTAGAATCAAGATTGTTTCTCCTGATGGCCGAGGGTTCTTAGAGCCACTGCGGCACTCTAAAGGTTTCTAGAAAGCTCGTTCACGACGCCTTTATAGATCCTTTGAATACACCCAACGTCCCCCGCCAGTATGGCGTCATCGACGACAGGCTGAAAAAAAATCGTTGTTCATAGTGGAAGTCCAATCGGATCTCACCTGCCGCCACCAGGCCCGCGCAAACACGTCTGAAAAGTAGATCGCACCAATGGTGTTTGCCACCTCGGAGAATTCGCCATCGACGAGGCCGGTCGTTCTCGTGGTCTGCGCACCCAATAGCTGGTCGAGAATTCCAGAGTACCAGAAAATCAGATTTTTGTGCCTGCTAGCGACTAGTCCAAGGCGCTGATGGCGAAATTTGGGGGCACTAGACCGCTGGAAGTCAAGCCAAACAACCGTTCGTGCAGGAAGGCCGCCACGCGGTTAAAGAAGTCGATTCGATTCTCCACAGATTCAAGCTGGTGGTTTTCATCACTGTAGTAGACGCTGGAATACTGCTTGCCCAAGCGGACCAACTCTTCCTCTAGTTTCTTGGTTTGCTCTACAGACACCACCGCATCCCGTTCTCCATGGGCGATTAAGATCGGACTTTCTATATCCGATACGTAGTTCAGAGGTGACGCATTGGTTAGATTAGAGGCCTTGCCCCGACCCACCACGGCATCCAGCCACTGGCGTACCATGTCGTTATCTGACTGGGACTGGTCGTAGAGTTTGTGCAAGTCGGACACGCCGGCAAAACTGATGGCACAGCTGTAAAGCTCAGGATACTTCGCCAAACTCATAATTGCGGAATAGCCACCGAAGCTTGCACCAAAGAGACAGACCTTGTCCTCTTTTGCCAGGCCTTCTTTGATCGCCCACATGGCGGCATCGGCAATGTCATCTTGAATCGCCGCATTCCACTCATGCCACCCACTCCGCTCAAATTTACGCCCAAAACCCCATGAACCTCTGAAATTCAGCTGAAGAACGGAATACCCACGACTCACTAAGAACTGCACGTCCGGGTTGAAACCCCAGTAGTTGCGTACGCTGTGCGGGCCACCATGCACCATGATTAGCATGGCACCATTTGGCTTTTCCGTTTCCGGCACCGTCAAGTAGCCCTGTAATGTCACATTGTCACGAGCCCTGAGCGCAATCGACTTGGTGGAAGACAGCTGGTCTTCCGGGAGCGCTTCATTAACACGAAACAACTCCCGTAACTCCTTTTTGTCGGCATCGTAGTGATAATACCGACCGGGGTTTTTGTCATTAGCGGCAACAACAAGCGCCGAACCACCATCGTCATTAAAAGTAATGTTAGTAGCGTAACCGTTGAACAACTTGGATATGGACCGCTCAAGGCGCGCCCGTTGCGGAATAAAATATCGATAGTAGGTTTGATCGGTGGTGTATATGGCCGCCACCAACCTTTGTGCGGACTTGGAATAAACCAAACCCGATACATCTACGTCGGGATGGGCAAACAAAGTTTGAATAAGTTTGCCGCGTTGAATGTCAAACAATCCCAAAGCCAGCGTGTCTCGACCGATATTCGACAAAACAAAAAGGCTCTTACCGTCTCTGGAAAAC
>JBCCFQ010000739.1:0-2472 GCA_039029655.1 Pseudomonadota bacterium
CCAGGGAAAGACCGGAATATTGATATTTCGCACCGACATCTCCATACCATGCCTGCAAACGCGGGATTTTGAATCTTTTGCCATACAAAGAAATCTCGTCCTGGCGCCAATCCACGGTGTCCAGAAGCACTTCGAACAGATTATTGGATTGTGCGGGACTTAAGAAATTTTCCAACAGGACCAGCTCAAGGTCCTGCCCTTCGAATTTTTGTCGGCTATTGATGGGAAATGCGCATTGTAGTGTAGAATCAGGCATAGGACTCTCGAGTGATGCGACCTCACTCTAAAATAAAGGCAAGAAAATGGATGTCGCAGATCAAAAACAACGGCCTATCAACAATTCCTATTGGGTAGAACAGGGCAAGCTTTTGGCGGGCGAGTACCCTGCTGGTCGCAATTCCAACGATACCAGAAAGCGTCTAAAAAAGTTCTTGGATGCGGGAATCAGAACCTTCATCAATTTGACCGAGGCCCACGAGTTACCCGGCTACGACGGAACGGTTAAAGAAATAGCCAGCGAAATGGGTATCCACGTCTTAACGACTCGGTCCCCCATCGAGGACATGCATATACCCAACGACACAACGGAGATGCTCCGTATTCTCAATATGATCGAGCAATCTTTAAACGACAAACAACCGGTCTATGTGCACTGTTGGGGCGGGATTGGTAGAACAGGGACCGTAATAGGATGCTATCTTGTGCGCCAAGGTCTAAGCGGTTCTGAAGCATTGGATCACCTGGCGACACTGTGGCCATACATGCACAAGTCCAAGTACTTTCCCCACACGCCACAAACGTTGACTCAATTTGAGTACGTTACCCGTTGGCCAGAGTAGTTACTTCTTTTCCTCTTCGACCAGGGTCTCTTTGAGCAGGTCTAGTTTAACGCGTTCAACGTCCTCTGATTCCAAGGCTTGAGTCTTAGTGACGTATGGCATGGACCAAAGACTCATATGGCGATCTTTGCCATACCTCGGAAAAGCGCTAAAGTGCAGCCCCACCAAACCCTCTTTGTTCACGCCAAAAAACAGGCGTGTATTGGTGGTCTCGGCGAAAGTGACCAAGGACAGGCTGCGGAGTTTTGTAATTCTCTCCAGCGCAGATTTATCGTCGAAGTCAAAAGACTCAACTGTGAGGTCTGGCAGCTCAGGGTTCCAGAACGGCTGGTAAACATCCCAACCCAAATTTCGCACATCAATGGTAATGGGCGATGAACTCGCATCCGACACAACACGGGCGTTCTTAGAGTCCCCAGGAGGGTCTCCATGACAGGCCATCGGCACGGCCAAAGCCATGACGCCGATAATTATCCCATTCCAATTTACGTTCACTGCCACTCCCCTTTGGCAACCCCTTCCCTTAGATTATTGGTAATCGGTAAATAGGCACGTGACGCCAATCACAAAAAAACAATTAACATAATCGCAAAACGAAAAGAGCGGCCCCTGGAGGCCGCTCATTAGGCATGCAATCTGATTGTGGTTTAACGGACGCTGCTTCAAAGAGCGCATCTTGAGTCCTAGTTGGACCTTCCCCCCGAACCGCCAGTCATAGTAAAAACGGCTAACATTGCATCACAATCAAATGGCAGACCTGTTAGCTAGCGGCCACCATATGTGCTCAGCCTGGAGCTAAAAATAGCGAAGCGCGGCAAAATTGCAACAGTTATTTTTAGCGATATTCCACGCTAAACCGCGAATTTTGTTCAGAATCCCCAAAACCTAGTTGCTAAAAAACAACATAGTGACGTGTGCTGCAAAGCGGCATCCTTTTGTTGACAAGGGCTTAGGACTATTGTGAAAAATTGACCGCGTGCCCACCCAAAACTCGAGGTCCATGGCTTGGCTAGCTGCCTTATCAGACAAAACCTGTCCAATGGGTCAGCAAGGCCGTCAGGTTGCGCAAATTCCCCTCTAAAATTGGCCGGCACCCCTCTGCGATGCAATTCTGTCGGCAAGTCGGGTTGTCTCAGGGAGACGGTATCGGGTGACGCAGGCTAGAGTCAGGTCGGCGGCGGTGGACAGGCTAACCTTGTGTCCAACAGAAACGTACACGGGATTGACATTCCGTCGGGTTCGTACCAATCGCCCAATCAAGTCTTGCTTATGCCATAGGTCTACCATTGACCCTTTGTTACTAGGTAGTGGATGAGATTCGCCAATTAGCCGTGTTTTAGCCACTCCCACCGTAGGTATCTGAGTGTACACCCCCAGATGGCACGCTAAGCCAAAGCGTCTAGGATGAGCTCGGCCGTGACCATCGCAAATAATCACGTCTGGTAGAACAGCAAGTTTTTCAAGAGCATCTAGGACTACCGGCACTTCTCTAAATGACAAAAGCCCTGGAACATAGGGAAAACTGGTTTTGCTTCTCGCCACAGCATACTCGGTGGGCTCTAACTCAGGATAAGTCAGAGTCACCGCCGCGGCTCTAGCGATTCCGTTTTCCTGCTGGGTTTGGGTGTCTCGG
>JBCCFQ010000740.1:0-2466 GCA_039029655.1 Pseudomonadota bacterium
CAGATGAAGTCGGTGGGGGAAGTGATGTCAATTGGAAGAAACTTCCAGGAGTCTCTGCAAAAGGGTTTGCGTGGATTAGAAACCGGCAGCACCGGGCTTGATGAAAAAATCCCGGATTTTTCGACCGAAGGGGCGGTGGAAAAACTCAGGAAAGAGTTGAGTGTCCCCGGCCCAGAACGCATTTGGTATGTTGCGGATGCGTTTCGGTATGGCATGTCGGTTATGGACGTGTACGGTCTGACCTTTATCGACCCCTGGTTTTTGGCCTACATCCAAGACTTGGTTCAAGAAGAAGGGCAACTCAAAGGTGCTGGCATTGATGGCTTAGACGAGATTCACTGGCGCCGAATCAAACGTAAAGGTTTTGGCGATACCCGCCTATCAAAGCTGCTTGGGGTGGACGAAGATGCTGTCAGAGCAAGGCGATGGCAGATGAATGTTCGGCCAGTGTACAAACGGGTGGATACCTGTGCGGCTGAATTCGCGACATCCACAGCTTATA
Organism: Pseudomonadota bacterium; assembly: GCA_039029655.1. GTDB lineage: Bacteria > Pseudomonadota > Gammaproteobacteria > Steroidobacterales > JBCCFQ01 > JBCCFQ01. The sequence continues at coordinate 503 of JBCCFQ010000740.1, forward strand.
TGTATTCCACCTACGACGAAGAATGCGAAGCCGACACCAGCGATCGAGAAAAAATCATGATTTTGGGTGGTGGCCCAAATCGCATCGGCCAGGGAATTGAGTTCGACTATTGCTGTGTGCACGCCGCACTTGCGTTACGGGAAGAGGGTTTTGAGACCATCATGGTCAATTGCAACCCCGAAACTGTATCCACGGATTTCGATACCTCGGATCGACTATATTTTGAATCGCTCACTCTAGAAGACGTGATAGAGATTGTAGAGCTGGAAAAACCAAAGGGCGTCATTGTTCAGTATGGTGGCCAAACGCCGCTTAAGCTTGCTCGTGCTTTGGAGTCCGCTGGGGCTCCAATCATTGGTACCTCCCCTGACTCTATTGACCTGGCGGAGGATCGAGAACGGTTCCAAAAGCTCATTAACGATTTAGGCCTTTTGCAACCTCCAAACCGTACAGCTCGCAATTTGGATGATGCGATTTCTAAAGCCGAAGAAGTGGGCTATCCGTTGGTTGTGCGACCCTCCTATGTTTTGGGCGGGCGCGGCATGGAAGTGGTCTTTTCAGAGGATGAATTACGCGAGTACATGCTGCGAGCCACGGAGGTTTCCGAAGACTATCCATTGTTGTTGGATCGTTTTTTGGACCAGGCCGTGGAGGTGGACGTGGATATTATCCACGATGGTAAGGAGACTTTGATTGGCGGCATTATGGAACATATCGAACAAGCCGGGGTTCATTCAGGTGATTCCAGTTGTTCGTTACCGCCTGCGACTCTGACACCCGAAGTGCAGGATGAGTTAAAGGCGCAAGTTAGGGCCTTGGCAGATGGATTGAATGTCTTGGGTTTGATGAACACACAGTTCGCCATCCAAAAAAACGATATCTACATTCTTGAAGTGAACCCACGAGCCTCTCGGACGGTGCCTTTCGTTTCCAAGGCGATTGGTAAACCGTTGGCCAAGATTGCCGCCAAATGTATGAGTGGTGTCGGACTAAAACAACAGGGTGTCGGTAAGGAAGTAGACCCTACTTACTATTCAGTCAAAGAGTCGGTATTTCCCTTCATCAAGTTCCCTGAAGCCGATGCCATACTTGGTCCAGAAATGAAGTCCACCGGTGAGGTCATGGGTGTGGGCCGATCCTTTGGTGAGGCTTATGCTAAAGCGCAACTGGCTTCTAACGTGATATTACCAAGCTCGGGAAGAGTCTTGGTCACGGTGGCGGATCGAGACAAACCGGAGGCGGTGTTGTTGTGCAGACAGTTGCTAAGCCGGGGATTTGGCATCATAGCAACACGGGGCACGGCGTCTGCCTTGTGTCAGGCCGGGGTACCCTGTGAGACAGTCAACAAAGTCAGAGAGGGTCGACCTCATATCGTCGACCTAATCAAGAACGAAGAGATCAACATGATTGTAAATACCACGGAAGGAAAACGTGCGATCCGCGAATCACACGGAATACGACGAGAGGCTGTCCGTCGCAAAATTACCTACTACACCACTGTGGCAGGCGCTAAGGCGACATGTATGGCCATTGACCACCTTAACGATGCAGATGTTAACCGTCTGCAAGACTTACACCAGGAGCTACTCCCATGAGAAAAGTGCCGTTGACACTCCGTGGGGCCGAGTTACTTAAGGAAGAGCTAAAGCGACTCAAATCCAAAGACCGACCGGCCGTGATCAATGCTATTTCCGAAGCTCGCGCTCATGGCGATCTAAAGGAAAATGCGGAGTATCACGCGGCCAAAGAGCAACAAAGCTTCATTGAGGGTCGGATTCAAGACATAGAGGGCAAGCTTTCTAACGCAGAGATCATTGATGTTACGAAGCTCAACGCTAATGGACGTGTGGTGTTTGGGGCAACTGTAGATTTGGCGGATGAAAATAGCGGTGAGGAAGTGACACGATCACGGCAGCCCAGGGCCGCCAGTCGGTCTGGCTCAGGCGCTGCAACTGGCGCCGCCG
>JBCCFQ010000741.1:0-2455 GCA_039029655.1 Pseudomonadota bacterium
ACAAGAGTTTGGTCCGGCTATGCGAGGCAGAGGTGCCGATGGACAGAGCAATGCCTGCGCCTGGGTTAACTTGCTGTCCATATTTGCCTTATCCAACTTTCCTAGTCACGGCACATTTTCTGCTTCAAAGGCCGCAGCATATTCCTTGAGTCAGTGTCTGCGAGCGGAAATGCAACCCGCGGGTATTCGAGTGGTCAATGTCTTTCCTGGACCTATCGATGAACCTTGGAATGATCACGAACCACCCCCAAAGATTCTCCCTGAACGATTGGCCAAAGACATTGTGCGAGGACTCAAGGTTGGTGCGGAAGATTTGTATCCCGGAGACGTGGCTCAAGAATGGTTGGCTAGGTTTAACGAGAGTCCAAAAGTCTTAGAACGAGAACTGGCCATGGGAGCATAGGTCATGAGTAATGATGTCGTACTTGTAACAGGGGGAAGTTCAGGTATTGGGGCCGCGATTTGTGACCAGCTAGCAGACAAGGGCTACCAAGTGATTAACTTGAGTCGTCGCGGTGCCCAGAATGACAAGGTTATTTCCGTTGAAGTGGATCTCACGGATCTCAAGGCGACCAGGGAAGCGGTTCAATCTTTAACCCAACGTTACGCCATCACCAACTTTGTACACAATGCCGGTGTTATCTTGCAAAAACCTTTGGAAGAGGTTGAGCCGTCTGATTTGGATACGGTGGCAAATCTTCATCTCGGTGCTGCTATCACCATCACTCAAGAGTTATTGCCGGCCATGAAGTCCGCTCACTTTGGCCGGATTGTATTAATGTCCACCAGAGCCATAGTGGGGCTGGCAAAACGTACGGTGTATTCGGCGAGTAAGGCGGGCATGATCGGTATGGGCCGCACCTGGGCATTGGAATTGGCTCCCCATGGCATCACCGTAAACATGGTGGCACCTGGCCCCATTGCTGATACAGAAATGTTTCATGACTTGGTGCCCAAAGAAAGCGAACAAATGCAAAGGGTTGGGCAGAGTGTCCCCGTGGGACGTGTCGGTCGTCCCTCAGATGTCGCTAATGCCACCTTGTTTTTCCTTGAGCCCAATGCAGGTTTTGTTACCGGTCAAACACTGTTTGTCTGTGGTGGCACGTCCGTTGGTAGCATCACCTTTCAATGAAGTCAGGCTATAGCGAGAACACAGTATGAATAACACGTTGGTCGAACTTCTTTCAGGGATCGGAAATGGCAATCTGCGGGTGATTGATCTCACCCAGGTTTTGTCACCTGATTTTCCTCAGATCTCTCTAAACCCTGAGTTTGGTCATTCTTGGCCGTTTCGTGTGGAGGAAATCTCCCATTACGATGATCGAGGACCCGGTTGGTATTGGAATAATTTCTCCTGTAGCGAACACACGGGAACACACTTTGATGCCCCGATCCACTGGGTGTCGGGAAGAGATCTACCCAACAACAGCACAGACACGATTCCATCTGAGCATATGATTGCCCCTGCTTGCGTTGTGGATTGCTCCAAAGAAGCCTGGGAAGACCCTGATTATTTGCTGGACGTAGATAAATTGCTGCATTGGGAAGAAAAACACGGAAAGATTGCGCCTCAGTCGTGGGTCTTGATGCGTACAGACTGGTGGAAAAAGAAAGATCCTGAAGAGTATCAAAACTTTGATGAAGAGGGTCAGCACACTCCGGGGCCCAGTGTTGAGGCGGTCAAATTTCTCATCCAAGATCGGGACGTTTTGGGTTTTGGCACCGAGGTTATTGGAACAGACGCGGGTCAAGGATTTCATTTAAACCCGCCTAACCCTTGTCACTATCTGATGCATGGTGCGGGAAAGTACGGTTTGCAGTGCTTGATGAATCTCGATCAATTGCCCCCTCAAGGCGCGGTGGTATTGGCGGCACCGTTAAAAATTGAAAAGGGCTCCGGTAGCCCGTTACGAGTCCTAGCTCTGGTCGCTGGGAGCTAATCCATGGGTGAGCGTTCTTTCAAAAGAGAAGTAGAAAAACTTAAGCTCGGTGAAGGGGAAGTATTCCACGGGGAGGGCATCCTAGCCGTGACCAAGGCGCTGCTTCAGTCAGGTGTGGCCTATGTGGGTGGCTATCAAGGTTCTCCTATCTCTCATCTAATGGATGTGCTATCGGATTCCCAAGACATCTTGAAGTCCTTAGGCGTACACTTTGAAACCAGCGCAAGTGAAGCAACTGCGGCGGCTATGGCGGCGGCCTCAGTCAATTACCCCTTAAGGGGTGCCGTCACTTGGAAATCCACAGTCGGTACCAATGTTGCCAGCGACGCATTAGCCAACTTATCGTCTGGAGGCGTTAAGGGTGGTGTGGTGATCATCATCGGTGAGGATTACGGAGAAGGTTCTAGCATCATGCAAGAACGGACCCACGCATTTGCCATGAAGAGTCAAATGTGGCTCTTAGACCCTCGGCCAACACTTAATAAGGCAGATAAAACTGCTAACAATGTAAACAA
>JBCCFQ010000742.1:0-2453 GCA_039029655.1 Pseudomonadota bacterium
ATCTGGAAAACGTAGTATTGTATACAACGGCCGTTTTATTTAAAACTATTTCTTTTGCGGGCAACCCAGTAAAAACCTTAAGCTTGCTGCGATTGACACAAAGCCCCCATAAATCACATAACCAAGAAGTAATCGGTTCGATAAAAAAATAGAGCGTTATGATGATTGGCAAGAGACATGCCGCTCGCTACACTCAACCCCAGTTATCCATTGGAAACTTTATATTGTATTTGTAGCCCTTCAAGGGAAAAGCCTCTAACGGCAGCATCCCATTTAACCATTCACAATCAATGTCCCTACCCCTTGCCCGCTCCGAACGCTCCCTGCAAAAAGATGACTGCCCCCCCTTTCTCTACCTATTGCAGCTACAAGACGACTAACCCATGACCGCCATAACGACCAGTTTTTTCGACCAGTGGCTCACCACCACGCGACCACAGCAAAAGCGGATTGTGCCGGATGTGGTGCAAACTTCCAAGATGGATTATGGCCCAGCCGCGCTGAAGGCGGTTTTAGGAGGGTTTGGCACCAGATGCCCTAGCCAACAAATATAGCGATACAACAGGCACTGATTGCGGCTGTGATGCCCGTCAGGAAACGCTGAATCGGATTGACGTCCCGTTTTTGTAGCCAGAAATTTCCTAACTTCGTCCCAGAGCGTCATGGGCGAGAATGTACTGTCTCCACGAGTCATTTCGAACGGAATCTTCGAAGTGGCACTTTTTCAAAGTGAGAAATCATTCAGCAAACTCAGCATGAAAGATTCTTCGGAAGACCTCGGAATGACAAATGCTAGCGGTTCTTGCTTGTTTTGTGTCGGTCTCATCGACATCGGTGCTTTGGAACGACATTGCCAAATGTATTGCATTTGGCACAAGAACAAAAGAGGTGATTAACAATGAAAATAGAAAAAGAACTAGGAAAAGCACGACTATCCATTCGCACCGATGTGCGAGCTGGCTTTACGCTACATGAGCTGTGGCGTGATTTTGAAGCGAGGGTCAACGACATCAATGCGAGTGTTGGCGAAGCGGCGCGTACGACCCAAGCCACCATCCGTAACGCCATCGTGCCTGAATAATTTGGTTATCCGCTGTCGCTGGCCGCACAGTCAGAAACAGCCTAACAAATGTCATGTAGATGTCCAGCATGCTGGACATCTACGACAATGTATCAACCGCTCATAGCGGGCAAATAGTAATTTAAGGAGTTGAATAATGAACAAAGTAAGCAATAAATTACCAATCGAAGGGCAAACGGCTCCTCGCCTTGAGGTGAATACCAATTTGCATGCGGGTACCTTACCGCCACCCCCGCCACCCCCGCCAGATCCATATCCCCTGCCTCCGTCATCAGGATCAGACGAGCCACCAGGGTCACCCTTGCCGCCACCCCCACCACCCCCGCCAGATCCATACCCTCTACCATGAGGATAGTCACAAGATCATTTGGTAATCTGCTGCTGGGAGCGACTGACGCTTACTAGCGTAACAGACGTCATGTAAGTGTCCAGCATGCTGGACATCTACGACAATGTATCAACCGTCCATAGCGGACAAATAACAATTTAGGAGATCAATAATGAACAAAGTGAATGATAAACTGCACCCTAGTTTGCAAATCGAAGGGCAAACGGCTACTCGCCTTGGTGTGAACACTAATTTGCGTGCAGGCTTCGTCCCCCCTCCTCCCCAGTCACCACCGCCAGGTGCCCTCCCCCCAGCGACGCCCAGCGAGATTCAAGAGAAGGTAGATGAGATCGATGCTCGGGCGGCACAAAGCGCCAGTGAAGCGCTTGGTCTGCCCGGAGTCTCAACCGAGCTGGAGTACATGACCCATGGTATGACGATACCTGGCCGCCCCTAAGACAGCGGTGATTGCAGTAGCGTGGAAACAAGGTGCCTTGTTTCTGCCACAAGCAGTGAGCTGTAGGCATCCATAGCATCACTAGCACCCTGACCAACCCCGACAGCAGAGGAAGCTTCGGTAGCAATGGCTCAACTGCCTTGCCAAATGGGGCAGCGGTCACTTATTAGGTTTTTCACAGGTCAACCGACCTGAAAAACAAGCAACGGGTTGCACATGCTCAACTCAATTTATCAACTGCTCTCGATGGGCAACAATCATTAAAGGAGTTCAATGATGAACAACAAACAAACTGCTCTGCGCTTCGGCACCCAAGCCAAGCCCCAAACTGATTTCCGTCTTGTTACCAAAACAAACATGCGTGCCGGTTATAAGATGGAACTCACTTACCGCGGCGATTCAATGACTTATGAATATGCTGACCACAATGGGGCTCAAAGTTTTTGCAAAAATTACGGGGGGTCTTCTCTGCAATGGAATCCAAATTCGTCATTCGATGCATTATGCGCCGTTCCTGATGATTATTTCAATAATCAGATGTGAGGCACGAGAAGTTAACAGCGAATCACCTGCGGGAGTTGACCAAG
>JBCCFQ010000743.1:0-2442 GCA_039029655.1 Pseudomonadota bacterium
ACTTCACTCTATTCGACATTACAACGCTATCGCCGACCCAGGCATCCAATGTACTACAAACTCAGCTTAGTAAGTGCGCGGCCGGCACTAAATCACCCATTTGTGTGATGCCAACTTGTCTGATGAGTGATGGGGGAATGTGGGGTCCGGCTACCAGGCGATGCCGTAATCATCCCCATAATTCGAAGCACCGCCACGAAACGTACCGCGCTCGTGATCGATTTCGATGCCCATCAGCGGCCCCGAAGTTCTTTCGCGTTTCTTAACTGTGTATCCACGATCTTCGAGTTCGGAAACGACCCAGGGTGGCGTGTCGTCCCGTACTTGGATCTCACCGGGCAAGGCTCGGTGGTCGTCAAATGAGTTTCGGAACTGAAAGCTCCAAAAGTTTGCGGCTTCGCTTGCCTGCTGCACGTTCATATCGAAATGCAACATGTTCAGCAGCATTTGAATCAGATTCTGTTCCTGAAAGTCACCGCCCTGAATAGAAAAAGACAGCCAGGGTTTGCCATCTTTTAGAGCCATTGCGGGGGTTAGTGTCACCCTTGGCCTCTTCCCCGGCTCAATAACGTTAAAAGGGTTTTGGGCCTCGTCCGTCACAAAACTCTGCATGCGTTGACTGAGGCCGATGCCAGTTTCACCGGCAATGGCGGCTGGTATCCAACCCCCGGAGGGGGTCACTGAAACTACCCAACCATCTTTATCCGCTGTTTGAATCGCGGTGGTTCCAAGATTAGCCAAACGCTCAAATTCATCTCTATCCACATTCGCCATCTGCCACGGAGGCATCAGCTCACCGTCCGGGTCCGGTGTATTGGTCCATTTCTCCAAGAGATGAATATAAGGATTCTGATCGTTTTGGAAGGGATAAGGATCACCGGGCCGAATGAACTCATCATTTAGTTCTGTCGACATGGATGCAGCACGCTGCGCCGCGTATTCCTTCGAAAGCAATCCAGATAACGGTTCCTCTGGGGGGAAGTAAGGATCACCGTAATAAAAATCCCTATCTGCGAACGCCATACTCATTGCTTGATAGAGCGTATGAATATAGTCAGCGGAATTGTAGCCCAGCTCTTTGAGTCGAGTGTGTTCAAGGATGTTCAATGTTTGCAACATCATTGGTCCCTGGGTCCAACTGGTGAGCTTGAAAACCTCAACGTCTTCGTAAGTCGTGCTGAGCGGTTCTTCTATATAAAGCTCCCATTCCGACAGATCCTTTTCCGTAAAGAGCCCGCCAAGTGCCTGCGTACCTCGCACAATCTCTTTAGCGATATCCCCCCGATAAAATCGTTCATTGGCCGCATAGATGGCTTCTTTACGACTTGCACCCTCACGGAGTGCCTTTTCTTCCGCATCAACCAGCTTTTGAAGCGTCACGGCTAGATTCTTCTGTACGAAAATATCTCCAACCTTGGGTACCTCTCCGTCTGGAAAGAAAACTTTCTCTGTGGTCGGCCAGGATCGAAGCGTTTCTTCGTGACGACGAATAGACCAAACCGCCTGCCACTCCAAAGGATAGCCTTCGCTCGCCATTTTGATGGCGGGTGCCAAGACCTCCGCGAGGGATAAGGTCCCGTATTCAGCCAACATCGTAATGAGACCACCCGGGGTGCCGGGCGTTACCGCCGCTAGCGGTCCGTATTCCGGGGGATACTCCATACCCTGCTTTTTAAAAAACTCAGGTGTCGCGCCCGTGGGCGCAACCCCGAGCGCATTAATACCAATGACTCTTTTTTCTTTTGGGTGCCAGATCAACGCCTGGGTTTCGCCACCCCAACCGAGCACGTCCCACATGGTGGCTGTTGTCGCCAACATGGCACAGGCCGCATCTACTGCGTTACCACCGGACATGAACATTTTTGCACCCGATGTTGTTGCCAGTGGCTTACCGGTAATGGCAACCCATTCGGTCCCATGTAGTTGGGGTTTTTGCGTGCGCGGAACGGATTCAGCAAAGGTCGTGGATGAAATAACAATGACAATGAAGCTGAGAGCTATACGCAAAACGTGTAACACGGGGAATTGAATCCATTTTCAAAGAACGGCTAGCTTAGCACGCGGCAAGGGTTTGCTCCCTAGCTACATTCGATTGCGTTGACGCTAAAGACGATATCGAGCCTCGATTCGATAGGCCAGTGGTTTCGTTGGTCGAGCTCCGAAAGGTCTCCGTGAAGCGACATCAATCGCATCCCCTGCGTTGTCGATTCGACCTGAGACTGTCCAGTTCTCCCCCAGTTCCAGAAACGCAGTCAAATCAACAACCGTTGATGAATCACTGCCTTCATCTGAGCCGAAAGAACCTTGCCCTGCTTGATCGCGCATCCGATCGACATAGGTAACTCAGGGCAATGATGCCAAAGATAATAGCGAGAACAATGACCAGAACGATGGGAAGCCACTGGTGTGTCTCGATGTACTTGCTGGAGAAGGGAGAAAAAA
>JBCCFQ010000744.1:0-2437 GCA_039029655.1 Pseudomonadota bacterium
GTATCACCATCGACTGTGATGTCATTCAGGCCGACGGGGGCACAAGAACAGCAGCCATTACCGGCGGTTATGTTGCATTAGCTGATGCCATACAGGGATTGTTGGCGGCCGGCACTTTGAAAAAAAATCCACTCCATGGGCAGATAGCTGCCATCTCCGTGGGTATCCACGATGGCACGGCGGTTTTAGACCTAGACTATGCGGAAGACTCTAGCGCCGAAACTGATATGAACATCGTTATGAACGAAGCCGGGGGTTTTATTGAGGTGCAAGGTACGGCGGAGGGACATGCCTTTCGCCGAGACGAGTTAGACGAACTCCTAACCTTAGCCACGGACGGAATTCAAACTTTGCAAAAGCTGCAATTGGATTGTCTAGAGAGAAGCTAGTGACAAAAATTGTTTTGGCCAGCGGAAACCCTGGCAAAGCCAAGGAAATCCAAGAAACTTTGGATGGGGCAATAGAAATTGTCATACAAAAATCGTTGAACATAGACTCTGTGCCGGAAACTGGCACAACATTTGTGGAAAACGCGTTAATCAAAGCCCACCACGCTTGCCATAGCAGCGGCTTGGCCAGTCTGGCGGACGATTCCGGCATTGAGGTATACGCCCTAAAAGGAAAGCCGGGTATATATTCAGCCCGTTACGCTGGCCCCCAAGCCACTGACGAAGACAACATAAACAAACTCCTTGAGGTGATGGGTGGTTTGGAAGACCGACGCTGTCGTTTTTTTTGTTGTATGGTTTTTATGAAGTATCCAGGCGATCCAACCCCCGTAATTTGTCAGGGATCATGGGAAGGTTCTGTCTTTGAACAACCTCGTGGAGCCAATGGATTTGGTTATGACCCTGTGTTCCTAGCAAAAGGCCATACGCAAAGTGCGGCGGAAATGGAGTCTCGGCTAAAGAACGCAATAAGTCATCGAGGCCAAGCCTTAAAAAAAATGGTTCCTCATCTGCAGGGCTGGCTTGAACAATGGAACCTGAATTAGTCCCGCTGAGTCTTTATGTGCACCTACCTTGGTGCGTGAAAAAGTGCCCTTATTGCGACTTCAACTCCCACACATCCCGACAAGAGTTACCCAAATCCCAATATATAGAACAGGTGCTTGGAGATTTAAATTACGAAGTTTCAAGACTTGATAACCCAAGACCTCTGGTTTCCATTTTTTTTGGTGGCGGCACACCAAGTCTTTTCTCTGCCAAAGAAATTGGTCGAATCATTCAGGGAGCGAAGTCACTGTTGCCAGTGAATGACACCCTCGAAGTCACTCTAGAGGCGAATCCAGGTACGGTGGAGCATGACTCCTTTCAAGCCTACCGGGAGGTCGGTGTGACCCGTGTTTCCTTAGGGATACAGTCTTTAAACGACCACAGCCTCAATACACTCGGCCGCATCCACAATTCCCAAGCCGCCGAGCAAGCCATCCAACAAGTCCGAAACGAATTCGACAACTTTAACTTGGATCTTATGTTTGCCCTACCTGGCCAGAAAGCCCACATGGCAACCGCCGACATACAGCAATTGCTAAATCACCAACCACCGCATGTTTCCTACTACCAACTCACCTTGGAACCAGGCACTGCGTTTTACGCTAGGCCGCCCCAACTGCCTGAGGATGAGCAGGCCTGGGAGATGCAAACGACAGGACGGACGACCATGCAAAATGGTGGGCTGGAACAATATGAGGTATCCGCCTTTGCTCAACCGGGTAAGCGTTGCGAACACAACGTCAATTATTGGCAATACGGCGACTATATCGGTGTTGGTGCTGGGGCCCACGGCAAGTTGACCCAAGCTGATGGTCTTCTACGACGAACTCAGAAGCAACGGCTACCCAACAATTACATGAACTCCAAGGGGGATACCGTCACCGTTGGACGTCAGACTGTGAGCTGTGAGGAACAATTGTTCGAATTTATGTTGAATGAACTCAGACAGATTGAGGGTGCTTCCCGAAAACGATTCGAAACCCGTACTTACGCCAGCCTTGCGCAGTTAGATGAAAGGTTAGCAGCGCCCATTGAAAAAGGATTGCTACGGGAAACTCCTGACGGGTGGGCCGCGACGGACCTTGGGTGGCGATTTTTGAATGATTTGCAAGCCTGCTTTTTGCCCAATAAATAACACTAGTCGACGTAATTTCAATGGTTTATCTGGCTCTTTCTGAGCACTTTATTCACACTGAATGCTCTTGCACCGCAGCAATTCTTTGCTCATCAGGAGAAAATGAGCATATGTAAGTTAACCGACTGTATTTAAAAGAGAAAAATTTTTGATGTTTTTTTGAACAAAGTGCCATTTTCTCGGGTTTTCAAGGGAGAAAAGACCGCCATGCTCATATCGTCCACACATTTATCCACAGGTTTTGTGGATAAGACACAAATCCGTAATAAAACTTCGGCTTATGTAAATTTCATGAACAGAACCTTGA
>JBCCFQ010000745.1:0-2435 GCA_039029655.1 Pseudomonadota bacterium
GTGCCATGACTGGGATCCAGTTGGTAGTCCCCAAAGCCAAATTTTTTGTACAGATTTTTCGCCGGATGATTCTCACTTAGGACTTCCAAGGTCACTTTGTAACAGCCTTGGTCTTTGGCAATGCGTTCGATCTCCTTCAACAGCAGTTGACCAATTCCACGTCCCCTCGCTAGAGGGCTTACGGCGAAGTCATGAATATTGAGCACGGGTGCCGCCTTGAAAGTGGAGAACGAGCGCAGACAATTGGCCAGACCCACGGCCTCATCTCCGTCGAAGGCCAGGAGGGTGAAAGCGTGACCAAACGCTCTGAGGTTTTCGCCAAGGGTTGCTTTGGTCTGATCGCTTAAGCCCTCGCCGCCGCCAAAGGGGTCTTTGGCGTACTGATCTAAAAGCTGAATCACCAGCGCCATGTCATGTGGGTTGGAGTAGTCCGCTTGGCGAATTCGTATCTGCATGGTTACCTTGTTGATGGCTTGAAAAGTGGGCTTAAGTGCCTGATTTATTATAGTGTAACTCCGTTTGATCCAAACGCCGTCACAGTTTTGGAATCTGGATATTGCTATGATCCGCGCTGGCCTAACTATGGATGGATACCCTATGAAACTTACCACAACGTTCGTTGTTTCTGTTTTTTGTCTGCTTACTTCCGCTATCGCGGCTGCCCAATCTGGGGTCACCCCATGGGTGGATATAGAGATTGATAACGGCTTGATTTTTATTGATTGTGAAATCAACGGAATCAAAGGCAAGGCCATGTTGGATACCGGCGCCGAGATCCACGGCATAAACCCAGCTTTTTTGAAAAAGCATGACCTCAAATTCAAGCGCGGTCGAAAGGTCAAAATCTCTGGCGTATTTGGTGTTGAAGATCGAAAGAGTTATACCAAAGTCCCGGTGAAGATGTTTGGTGTCGAGGTTAACCTTCGAGACCCAGTGGAAACAAACTTGGGGGAGTCAGGTGAGGTGCAGATGTTGATCGGTGCCGGCTTTTTCCACCAATTTGTCGTTCAATTCGACTACCCCAATTCTAGAATGCGGCTCTACACACGCGACGCCGTAAACATGAAAAAGTACGCCAACATCAAGACACGAAAGGAAGACCGATTTGGTGCACCTTTGGTGAAAGTGAATATGAACGACGAAAAGGACTTGTGGCTAACCATGGATACGGGTAGCAATGGTGGTGTACTCACTGAGCGCCTAATTGCAGAGAAAGCCGGTTGGCTAGACGACTATCCAGGTCGAGAAGAAGTCCACTATGGTGTGAATGATAGTGAACAGATGTGGACCTTTAATGTGCCCAAGATGACTTTTGGTCCATTCGATTTGGAGAATGCTATTGTGACAGTGCCCGCCAAGGGCAAGAAGCTAGAATTATTCAAGAAAGAGAAGTCGCTGGGCACACTGATTGCCCATGGTGACTCCAAGTCTCAGGGCTTGTTGGGATTTGATGTGCTAAAACACTTCGTGATCACGATTGATTACAGAACCGGGAAAGTCAATATCAACGTCCCGGAGGCCTAGGGCCACCGCACTTTTTCATGTGCACTATGCGTGCTGGCTGTTTATAGGATTAGTTTACTCGTAGTAGAGTAGATAGGCAGTTAGCCTAGGGAAGCCGTAATGCGTTTCGCAATTTTTCTATTGGTCCTCCTCACTGGCAATAGTTTCGCCAGTGAGGCTCGTTTCGAGATAACCCCTCAGCTCGGTTACACCTTTGGCGGGACTCTGGCAGACGTCAATGGGGCCGATCTCGATTTGGACGATGCAACCTCTGTGTCTTTGACTGTTAATATTCGTGTAAGAGCAGATGCCACCGTTGAAGTCTTTTATTCCCATCAAGATGTAGACACCAATGCGCCTGGCTTCGCCGTTGATCCTGGAGTTGAACTTGGGATCCAAAAACTAGAATTTGGCGGTACCTATCGTTTTAACGATGGCTACCCAAAGCCCTATGTGGCAGCGACGGTAGGGGTGACAAAGCTTGATCCTGACGCTCAAGGTCTAAGAGACGATAGTTTCTTTTCTTTTTCTTTGGGGGGCGGTGTACGACTGTACGAGACGGATCGCTTCGCCGTACGCGCTGACGCCCGCTGGTTGGCTACCGTGCTTTCCGACGATACCGACTTATTGTGTGAGTCTTCCGGTGGCGTCAATTGTGCCGTTGCCATCGATGCGGATCTGTTATCCCAATTTCGCATTAATCTAGGGTTGTCCTTGCGGTTTTGACACGTGGATATCGGCAATAGTTTCTTGCCTTGAGAAGGAACTGCAAAATTTTCAGAGACGTCTTGGTCGCCGAATTGCTAGCGGGGCAAAGGGACAGCGAAGCGAATACTGACTGACGACAAACACACAGCAATACTCGGGGTCTGGACTAGAATAGCGTAACTCCTAGTGAGGCGATGATACAATGGCACAACAATTGTTCGCTA
>JBCCFQ010000746.1:0-2425 GCA_039029655.1 Pseudomonadota bacterium
GCAACGCATCATTCCCATTAATCCCAACGACCATGGGGGTTAGGACTGCCGACATGGTCCACGGCGTGCATTGGAGCCCCACTACCCTGTAAAATCCCTCCCGTCGGTCCAGAAGAACAAGAAGCACCAAGGAACCGGCGGCCGCACCAGATACACCGATTCAACACGCAGCACAGGAGTTTAATTCACACAAGAACCCGGCAAGGAGTTAGACCTCAATGTCAAAAAGAATACCTAGAAGCAAGTTTCACAACCCAAGCATCCTGTTTTCCCTAATTCTAATGCTTGCTATGACTTCCACGAACGCACAAACCATCGACTACGACCTGAATCAAGCCACTCGAACCGTTAAAGAAGTGGGTAGCGGCTTGGAACGCCTTCGTCCGGGGGATGTTGCCAGCTATAACCGCTTAAGCGCTAAACTCAATAAAGCCGCCAAACACTTAGAGAGCACTCAATCCAAATCCCATGCAGACTACACAACCACAGTGAAGCGCTGGGGCGAGCTCCAGGCTCAAATGGCAGCCATTGCTCAACAATGGAATGCGGCAGCAGCACAACAACAATCCGAAGCTCAAGCGGCGGCCGCGCAGGCAGCGGCGCAACAACAGGCGGAAGCCGAAGCAGCAGCCGCGGCCCAAGCGGCAGCTGCCCAACAAAGAACTCAGTCTCAAACGCCAGCACCTCAACCTCAACAGGCAGCGGTTCAGCCTCAAGTGGAGCCCGTCAACTTAGATCCCATAATGGATAAGTACCAACGACAAAACCTACCCAAGCTTTCAGATACAGCCACACCTGATGAAGCACGAAATTGGGCGACCCACATGAAGGGACTGCAGACCACAACGCTGCAAGCTGACTTAGCCACCATTGAGTCCGCATTGAACTCCGGTGCTGCCTCTCAATCCGATGCGGATCGGGTGAGTCGTTGGATCAGCGATATGTTTCAAGACAACATCAGCCGTACTATTAACGAAAAAATTCAGGTCAACAAAGGAACCATCTCCAGCATGATTTACTCTGCTGACCTAATAAATGCTGTGGCCGACGGTGATCTGAACGGCGCCTATCGCTTCGCCGGTGACGAGAAATTCGAAAACAACGCCACCCGCTTGGATAACGCTGTGCGAGCAGGCGCGGTGGCCGATGTCCTTGATGAAATCTTTGGAGGTTCCGACAACGCCCGTGGTGAGCAAATTAGGAAAATAAAAACTGCACGCGCCCGCTTAGACGAACTACTACCCGCAGCTAAACAGCAAGCAGAAAGGTTTGCCAATGCGCCAAAAGCTGGAAACGCGGCAAACAAAGATTTTTTGGCACCCGTGGCACAAAAGTTCTGGCTCAATGGCGATGTTATGGCTGAATCCGACAAGGAAGGTGGCATTTGGATGTCCGGTGACAACGTTGGAGATATCACAAACAACGGCGAGATTTGGGTGCAAGCCAATGAGCGTGGATCGTTGGAGCCCAACGGCGAAGTCTGGTTTGGCGGCAATCAAGTGGGCAGCCTGGAAGACAACGGTGAAATCTGGCGAAACGGAAACCAAGTAGGCTTGATCGACAAACAAGGCAAGGTTTGGATTAATGGTTCGGCGGATGGAGAAATTGAGCCCTTCCAAGGAGAATGGAAGCGAGCTGCTATTCTTTACTACTTTAGCGATTACTTTCGCTAGTCAACTAACGGCTTCGGAACAAGTCCGAACGGGCAGTTTGCGTAATCAAAACCACAGACGGATGATTAAGGCGGCGTTCTCGAGAAATCGCGTAAAAGCGCTCCTTAATCTCGTCTGTGCGACCAATCACACTCATTCGATACATACGACAAATTTCCTTCTCGATGACGGTAGGGCCTGCAAACACACCAGCACCAGCCTCACCAAATGCCTTCAACAGAGCACTATCATCAAACTCACCCACGATTTTGGGAAAGATCTCATGAGCCTCAAACCAGTCATCCAAACGCCGTCGCAAGGCGGAAGGATGAGACGGCAACAACATGGGTGAATTCGATAAACTGTTTGGAAAACCGTTTCGCAGACGACGTGCTTTGTTTGATCTTGCGAAAAAAGACATTCCGCTCTCGCCAAGTCGATGGTTGTACGCCTTAAGGCCCAACCCGTCGGGAAGTGTTCGGTCTGATAACACGATATCCAGCTTATGCACGGCGAGTTCTGACAAAAGGGTTTCCAGAGAAGACTCGTGACACCGCACACGGACCGGAGGACCTGTCATCATAGCCGGTGCAACCACCCTTTCTGCAATTAGCTTTGGAAGCGAGCTTACAATGCCCACATCGAGGCTTTTTGGCCCGGCAGCGTGATTGCCCTTAACCACATTTGCCAGCTCCGCTCCCACTGAGAAGATTTCCTCAGCGTATTCGTAGACTATTTGTCCCATGCCAGAAAGAACCAGGCGTCTACCCACA
>JBCCFQ010000747.1:0-2424 GCA_039029655.1 Pseudomonadota bacterium
CCAAAGACTCTAAGCGGGCTCGCATTCTTCAGCGTGAGGACGCGGACACCATCGATCTTTCAGATGATGATTCTGGAATCTCTGATTCAGCCGATTCCTCTTCTTGTCCATCTAAACGCCAATCTCACTTCAGTACCATCAGATCAAGACTCACAACTTCCGTTTCGCGCCTTTGGAACCCCACTTCAACGTTCCAACCGTCGAAACGTCCCCTGTCGGGCGCTACCCATGCGAACACTCAACAAATTCGCGCCATCCAATCTGCCTTGGCGCGACCTGCCTTCCTAGCCGTTGAGGGACCCCCAGGATCGGGCAAAACTGACATGGTATCTATTTGTGTCCTGGAGATGTACCTTGATCTTCTGGAAAACCCCTCCCATTCAAACAGGACAATTTTGGTGGCTTCCTACACGAACTCAGCAACTGATGTACTCACAGATTACCTTGTCAAAGCTGTGGATCGACTGAATGTTACTCCGAAGATGCTACGATTGTGCTCTCGTTCTCGCAAGGACCACATGTCAGAAATGCCGCCAAGTATCCATCATCTCTCAAAGTCCTGGTTTACCGATCCGGACGACACCAAATCCGCTGACCAGCTTGAACTCGCGGTGGCTACAGCTGATATTATCATCACGACGGTCAGCACAGCCCTCATTCGCTACTCGAGTCTCCTCCACCACACCAGTGGCTTCCGTTATCTGGTGATTGACGAAGCAGGTCAGGTGTCGGCACCGGTAGGGTTTCTTCTAAGCACTCTAGCAGACCACACCTTCGTATGTGGAGATTCTCTGCAACCGTCCCCACATGTCTCGCAACAATTCTCCTACATTGCTGAGCCTCACTTTTGGCGCCTGAGCTTTCTGCAATTGATAGCCGATCTAAAGCACCCAACTGTAACATTGAAGGAAAACTACCGCTCTCGCACAAGCGTCATTGCCTCTATAAATCGCGCTTTATACAGCAATAGCATCCAAGCGATCAACGACGCTGCATTGACATGTCTCATTCCACACTCGCCCTTGCTACGGTGCCTGTTCCCTAACGGTCTCGGGGTATCCCTTGTTTCCACTCCTGGCTGTGCATTGCAGCTGAACGGTAGCAGTTCTTTCGTCAATGCAAGCGAAGCATACTGTGTCTTGCAAATTTTGATCCGTTTTGTTACTGACAATAATCAGCAAACACTAGCAGTGATTACGCCATACAAAGCCCAGAGCGAATTGATCCTCTTGCTTATCCAGACAGCCCAAAAGGCCAAAAACCTTCCTTCTACCCTCCCCTGGCTCACTGTTCTCTGTACAGACCAGGCTCAAGGAAGGCAGTTCGATTGGGTGGTTTTATCCAACGTGCGGGGCACCCTGACGGATAGCTACAACGATAAAAACTCCAACTTGGGGTTCTGTGGGGACTTTGGTCGCATCTGCGTCAGTATGACACGTGCAAGACTCGGTACGGTCGTTCTTTTGCACCTGCCATCCTACGTACGCAATGCCCTTTGGGCCGAAGTGATTTTATCAGCTATACATACCCATCAGATATCGACCTTCGCGTCGCATGGTGCCCTTGTTGAGGCGCAACTTTTCGCAGCCCGCAGAAAAAACAAAATCCTTCTCCCATTCAGCTCCCCTTCTTCCTCACAACAACAAATTGCTCTCAGTTCAACTGCCTCTGGATCACTGCGAGACCAGCCTTCCGTCTGCCTCACAACTGACATCTACACCAATGCCCACCTCCGCCAGATTGGCAACTACCTCTTATTCTTCGGACAGCTGGCGTGGCCGTTTAGTAACCACTCTTCTACATGCTTTACGCTACCATCTTTTCAAGAAGGGTATACGTTTCGTTCTAGCGAACACGGTTACTTAGCGCTAAAGCTCATATATCATCATGGTCACCCGGAAGCGCAACGTCTCCTCAAATTCACGAGTCCTAAGTCCGCCAAAAAGTTTGTTAACGCAGTCTTGCGGAACGAGGACACTTCCTCGTGGTACGCCGACGCTGCAATCAATGCCATGGAAACGATTCTGATGGCAAAATTCTCTCAGGATCTTTCGGCAAAACAAGCTCTGTTGAACACTGAACCGTTAATCTTGGCGGAAACTACACCACTGGATTGCTTCTGGGGTACCGGATTTCCCCTGACAGTAAGAAGCGTCCCAGATCCGCATACTTAGCGGGGCTCTAATCATTTGGGCGTTGTTATCATGAAAATCCGCAGCAAGCTTAAATCTCCTTAACTCTCATGCACTCGTGCATTCAAATACGTTGCGCCTAGCATAATCGAGCATCCCAAGCAATTTCTTTTTGGTCTCATCTTCACATTTTGCAGATACTTATTTTTGTCCCAATTTATAATTCATGTCATACTTCTATTTATTTATGCATATTTTTATATTTACATTCAGGCAATTGTCTTTTCCACAC
>JBCCFQ010000748.1:0-2421 GCA_039029655.1 Pseudomonadota bacterium
AAGGTTTTATCAAGAATCGTTACATTGGTAGAACCTTCATCATGCCGGGTCACAAGGAACGCAAGAAGTCGGTTAAGCGGAAACTGAATGCCATCGACTTGGAATTTCGGGGTAAGAATGTTTTGTTGGTGGATGACTCGATTGTTCGTGGTACTACCTCCAAACAAATCATACAAATGGCTAGGGAGGCTGGAGCTCGCAGAGTGTACTTTGCGTCTGCCGCGCCGCCTGTTAGATATCCCAACGTCTATGGCATTGATATGCCAGCTGCTCATGAATTGGTGGGGCACGGCCGAACTGAGGAAGAGATTGCTGAGCAAATTGGCGCTGATCGTCTGTTCTACCAAAACCTATCGGATTTAGTGGACTCGTGTGATTACGAAGAGTCCACCATTTCAGAGTTTGATACATCTTGCTTTTCTGGGGTGTATGTCACCGGTGACATTACCTCTGACTACCTAGATCAAATAGAGCGCATCCGAAATGACGCCGCAAAACAAAAGCGTCGCGCCGCAGCTAATGACGACCAGTCGGAGGTTTCTGGGCTGGCTTAGTTGGGTTGCTGCGCCGCAGCGCAATCCCAAGAAATCGTTAACTTGTGATCCCTATCGGGGATTAGACGATCATATTGGGCGCATAATGGGTGGATCCCACCTCAAGAATCTTCAAGTTTTCCGAAAACCTGATAGTATTCAAGGTATAAGGATACGAACTTGATATGCCGCTGAAAGTACTTATTGTAGATCCAAATCCCAAGTTCCGGGAACTGCTGAGCCATCATGTGACAGCAGAGTGGAGCGACGGGGTGGTTATTCAGCACGATCCCACCCAACACGGAAAATTTCCCGCACATTTTAGTGGGGGTGGCTCCGATGTTGTGTTGCTCGGGCAACACTTGGGAAAGGGATTTGAACAAACCAGGGAGTCAGGTCTGGATTGGCTTAAAGTATTTAAGCGACGACCGGGTTTTCCACCTGTGGTGTTCTTGGCAGACGACGGGGATGAGTTACTTGCAGTTCAGGTTATCAAATCCGGCGCCGAAGACTACATACCGAAACGCCGACTGAATCATTCTTTGCTGATCAACTCCATCAAAGAAGCCGTGCGCAAAAAGAAACGTGCGGCGGCCTTGTTTGAGACGACACCGAATTACGGATCCTTGGCGGGGGCCGGTACCAATGTCAACATTAAGGGTTATGAAATCATCAAAGAGATTTCTAATCGCGGTGTGTCCTGGGTTTACCTGGCCCGCAACTTGGAGCTAGGCGTCAATGTCGTCCTAAAAGTTTTGCGTCAAGTCGGAGACGTCTCCGATGGAAAGAGTGCTCTTGAGCGATTTATTCAAGAGTACGAAGTTATCTCCAAGGTTAAACATCCCAATGTGGTAGAAATCTATGGTCATGGTATAGCCGATGATCATGCTTATATCGCCATGGAGTTTTTTGAACACGGTGATTTAAAAGCGAGAATGAAGAAGGCCATTACCATCAAGGATGCCATCCGTTATGCAACCCAGATGGCCGAGGCGTTACAGGTTATTCATTCAGTGGGTGTATTACACCGAGATTTAAAACCAGCCAATGTCATGTTGCGCGAAGACGATACGGTGGCCCTTATCGATTTTGGTTTGGCCAAAGAGACGGCCTTACATGATGCATTGACCGATACCGGAGAAGTGTTTGGCACGCCGTACTACATGAGTCCAGAACAAGGTCATGCGGATGCCGTGGATGAGCGGGGCGATTTGTACTCTTTAGGGGTAATTCTCTATGAGATGCTAACTAAAGAAAAACCCTTTACCGCATCCACGCCCATGGGGGTGATTTATAAGCATTCTCATGCCCCCTTACCCAAGTTGGTTGAGGACCTTCAGGTTTTTCAGCCCATTATTGATAAGTTGCTGGCCAAAGAACCCCGTCACCGCTATCAGTCGGCCAAGGAATTCGCACAAGCCCTTAGAGAGATTCCCGATGGTGCTTTACCCAAGGACGAGTCCACGGTACAGGTTAGGGTGTTGACCCCGGCGGAGTCTTAAGCCTAAGCTCACTTGCTCTTAAGCCTTTGGCTACCAGCATGCATGATTTCCATGATTTCCTACTTTGCCCAACGCCAACCACTTGGCTGGAAGATGCTGTAGCCGATATTCCCACTGTATTGGTTGATCACGCCAATTGTGAGAAAAAGGCGGCGGCCACGGCGGTAGGCCTATTGTTTCGATATGCAGCTTACGACGATTTAACCTTTCGCATGTCTAGGCTGGCGAGAGAGGAGCTGCGACACTTCGAGCAAGTCCAGCGACTCATGGCGGAACGGGACATTGAATATGTGGCGTTAACCGCTTCCCGCTATGCTGCAGGGCTCATGCAGCACATGAACAAAGAGGATCCTCGTCGTCTAATTGACACGCTCATTGTCGGGGCA
>JBCCFQ010000749.1:0-2417 GCA_039029655.1 Pseudomonadota bacterium
AGCATGCTAAAGATGCTTAAGGATGAAGCATGGGCTTTGCCACAAACTGAGAGAAATAGGGTTCTAAATGCCTTAGTGTACTTTGCAGATCCTGATGACCTAATACCAGATGAAATTCCAGGTATCGGGCTTTTGGACGACGCGATAATGATAGAGTTGGTTTTTCGACAACTCTCCCACGAGCTTGAAGCCTACGATGATTTTTGCAGCTTTCGAGACGCCCTAGACGCTAATGAGCCAAAAATTTCCATGCGACTCAAAACACGTCGCAAAGCATTATTGGAAAGAATCCGGCGCCGTAAAAAGAAAGATAACTCGACGAAAAACATTTCGTCTTGGTTATGATGCCTGAGAGTTTAAGCCTCTAAGTTTCTAATTCTTTGGGTATCTGCCGGGCAAAACCTGGAATCCACGATATGCACTTGGTTTCGACCCGCCTTTTTGGCTGCGTAACACGCAGCGTCTGCCAGCCTTAACCAAGAATCCCCATCAGTCACAGACTCACTTGAAGCAATACCAATACTGATCTTGACGGAAAAGTACTTGGTACCCCAAGCCAGACGGTAGGATGCAACTGCGTTTCTAATATTCTCTGCGGTTGCGCGACCTTCTTCCCAGCTACGATTGGGCAAAGCAATACAAAACTCATCACCACCCAGTCGTCCAATTTGATCCGAAGGTGTTAGGTTCTTTCGAAAAATCTTAGCAACGTCAGCTAGCATTTTGTCTCCGGCGGCATGACCGGCGGAATCATTCACCGTTTTGAAATCGTCCAGATCGCAATACAACAACAGGTGCTGCTGCTTGTCGCCTGTATCGATCAAGTCACCCAAGTATTCTTTGAAGGCTCGTCTATTCAAAACATGGGTCAATGCGTCAAAGTTGGCCTGCCAGCTGATCTTTCTCTTAGCCCGATGGAGACTTGACAGCAACCCCGCCAGATAGGGTGCGAGCAATAAGATTGAGGTGGCAACGGTGAGGCTGAGGGCCGTCTGGGACTGCCAATAGCTACTGAAACTATAAACAACGGCAAATCCTGACGTTGCCGCCGCCGTCGCTAGATAAAGGTACCGCACACCTAACACGAACCCCACGCCCAACATCGACCAAATATAAAATACCGCTAGAGGTGCCAAGGCTTCCTGACCCAGCATTAGCGCTCCGGAGATACATACGGAATCGAGTATGGTTGAGGCACTCTTTCTATACGTCGTGGCTTTGGGTCTGACCACCACGAGGGCTAAGGATGCCAAAAACAAAAATAGTACCGCGATGGAAGCTGGCCGAATCAACTCGATGGTTTCGACGTGAGAATATCGATCGATAAAGGCATCGGACCAGATAATAACGATCAGCGGCAGCATGGCTGCAACCCGCATCATCGCATTACTAAGTTCCGTATCAAGTTTGTACCTTAACGACATATCTACCAGACCCAATGACCCAAAGATTACGATAGAGTTATCACCGGCAGACGTCCGTGAACTCTTTAACGTAATCGGGAATGTAGGGTTTAGATTGTGACGTAGTTCCGGTTTTTAAGGCACAAATACTCTACTGATCATTGATCAATAAGAACTGTACCGAAGTACCTGCATCAGAGTTCCGCAGCGCTAAGGTGTACACACCGCCGTTTACAAACGTGATTGGACGCGGCCCAAGCACGGTTGTGGTCTCATCGGGAGCGGTCAACCACACGTCGTAGTCCCCCTCTTCGATACTCTGGAAAGCACTGGAAACTCCAGGGTCTAAGTTTTGCAAAAACGGTACGCTATCTGCCGTTACTGTGTTTCCAGGCTCGAGCAAGTAGACGTCTACCCGGCTTATGATGGGCGCTCCTTGTATCAACCTCAAACGTACTTCTGTCGCAACACTTCGGAGGTTGTCAGAAGTGACGCTGGCGGACAGGTTGCCCGATAGGCCTGTTAGGAAATAGGTCTGTTCCAAGCCAAGGGCAAAATCCACCTCTTCCTCAAACAGAACAACGTTGGTGTCACCGGGAGGCGTAAAATCAACCTCGGTGTCTACACCCGGAAAGTCCGCATAAGCTGTCAAATCACCAAAAGCAACATTTGAAAAAATAGGAGTAGATTCGAACATTTCGTCGTTGACATATAGATCGACGGCAGGTGTATCGGGAGACAGTTGTAATAAACGCACAAGCGCCGGCGTCTCCACATCCACCAGTTGAGTAGAATCACTGTCTTGCAGACTATAAAGACGCAGCGGCGAACCACCGATTAGAGGCGTATCGCCGATCAGCCACAAGAATTGCCGTGGCGACTCAATGGTCACGGGACCAGAATCAAAAATAACATCGGTTGTTCCCGTTGGAGTCACTCTGATTTGAAGCGTTCCCGTACCCTGATCAACAGTGGCAGAACTCGCTAGCTCGGCCACCGTTGCGAAGGGAGTTG
>JBCCFQ010000750.1:0-2407 GCA_039029655.1 Pseudomonadota bacterium
AATACACTGCTGCGCAATGTCAGGGTGGCTTGCGTCTAGATGCAGATCAGAGATAAAAAGCGTGGTCACCTTAATCTATGACTTTCATGGTTTTTACAAACGCCGCACTTTGCGGGACATCACTTCGGAACGTCCCTTCCGGACCAGGACCGGTTGGAATTTTGGCAATATCGTCCAGCACTTCCATACCCTCAACCACTTTGCCAAACACCGCATACCCCCAAGTGTACTCCGTGCCGTCTAAGCGGGCGTTATCCACCAGGTTGATAAAAAACTGAGCAGACGCGGAATGAGGCTGGTTTGTTCTGGCCATGGAAATGGTGCCACGGAGATTGCTTAACCCATTCTTGGATTCATTCTCGATGGGGTCGCGAGTCTCCTTTTGCTGCAGATCCAAGTCGTAGCCGCCGCCTTGAGCCATAAAACCTGCAATGACTCTATGAAAGGCCGTTTCCGTGTAGTGCCCATCTTTGACGTATTGGATAAAATTGGCCGTGCTGATGGGCGCGTTTTCCGCATCCAACTGTAGGATGAAAGTGCCATGGGTGGTATCCACCTCAACCCTGGGGTCTTCAGCTTGGGCTTGTATGCAGCCCATCAGAAATAAAGCGCTTAGGGCCAGGGTCTTTAACTTGAACATTTTGGCGTTCCTTGAACTTAAGAGAAGGGCTAATGATAAATGTTTTGGGTCTTGAGTGAAAAAATGCCGTGTGCAGCCGCTGATCTGGCAATTCCGGTACTCAGGCCCTAACATAAGCGCCGTAAAGATCCGGCAAATCCTATGTTAAAAATCCACAATAGTCTGAATGGCCAGAAAGAGGCCTTTGAGCCCATAACTCCCGGCAAAGTGGGGATCTATGTGTGTGGTATTACGGTTTATGACCACCTGCATATTGGGCACGCTCGTATGCTCACGGCTTTTGACGTGATTGTGCGGTTCTTGCGTTTCTCCGGATTGGAGGTCCACTACGTTCGTAACATCACTGACATTGATGACAAGATTATCGCTAGAGCGGCGGAAAATGGTGAACCTTTTGACGCCTTGACTGAGCGGTTTATCCAGGCCATGAACGAGGACAGTGATGCCTTGTCCATTGTTCGACCGGATGTAGAACCCAGGGCTACTGAAAATATTCCTGGCATGATCGAGATGATTCAGGCCCTCATAGATAACAAGGCGGCATACCAAGGCGACAACGGTGACGTGTATTTTGCGGTCACTGCTTTCCCCGAATATGGGTGTCTGTCTGGTAAAAACCCTGAGGACCTAAGGGCAGGTAGTCGCATAGAGGTGGATGAATCAAAAAGAGATCCGCTGGACTTTGTGTTGTGGAAAGCCGCCAAACCGGGTGAACCTTTTTGGGAGTCACCTTGGGGCAATGGCAGACCGGGATGGCATATTGAGTGTTCTGCGATGTCTACCCATGAGTTGGGCGATCACTTTGACATCCACGGCGGTGGGATGGATCTCAAGTTTCCCCATCATGAAAATGAGATTGCCCAGACCTGTGCGGCCAAAGACACCAAGTTTGCTAACTATTGGTTGCACAATGGATTTGTTCAAGTAGATGACGAAAAGATGTCGAAGTCCTTGGGCAATTTTTTCACCGTTCGGGAAGTCTTGAAGCTCTATCAACCAGAGGTGCTGCGGTACTTTCTGGTGAGTTCTCATTATCGAAGTCCATTGAACTATACCCAAGACAATTTGGATCAGGCCAAAGCGGCGTTGGACGGCATTTATCGTGCCCTCAGCGATCTCGATTTAACCGTTGAACCGAGTCAGCAATACACAGAAAAATTCAGTGAACCCTTACGAGATGATTTCAACTTCGCTGGGGCCGTTGCTGTGCTGAAAGAAATAGAAACCGAAATCAACAAAGCAAAGACTGCCGGGAATCATGCCTTGGCCTCGGCTTTGGCTGCGGAGTTAAAACAGCTAGGTGGCGTCATGGGGTTGGCGCAAAATGACCCAGTCGGCCATTTGAAGCGACAATCACCGGTATCCGACGACGATTGGGTGAATGAGTTGATTGCGAAGCGGGACCAGGCCAGGGCTGAAAAGAATTGGGCAGAATCTGATCGAATCAGGGACGAACTTAAGAGCCAAGGTATTGTTCTGGAGGATGGCCCCACCGGCACCACCTGGAGACGAAGCTGATAAATTTGGGGGTTGTTTCGTTGACCTACTGGAAGTGCAACCGTATCATTTCCGTCCCAGTTTAGACCTGTCGGGGCATAGCGCAGTCTGGTAGCGCATCTGCTTTGGGAGCAGAGGGTCGGGGGTTCAAATCCCTCTGCCCCGACCACTTCTTACGATAGAATGCGCACAACGGCAGACGGCAGAGCGCCCGTAGCTCAACCGGATAGAGCATCGGCCTTCTAAGCCGAGGGTTGCAGGTTCGAGTCC